>NZ_JBJXHJ010000039.1:0-23181 GCF_046487845.1 Pseudomonas sp. PHC1 | reverse complement strand
GCGGTAGTTCAGTCGGTTAGAATACCGGCCTGTCACGCCGGGGGTCGCGGGTTCGAGTCCCGTCCGCTGCGCCATATCTGTTTCAAGGACCACTGAACGCCTTGAAACACCGAACGCAACCGCTGGTTGATTCGGAATCGATAGCAAAGACCCTGGTCGAAAGACCGGGGTTTTTTGTGTCTGAAATTTGGCATCTTCCCAATATTTCCCTCCTTGTTACCGCGAATGCAGATTGCAACCTGTTCGATCTCGCAAGATGAATCTGCCTGCGTCTAGCGACTCACTGCGCTGCAATGCCGCATTGATTTTTTGATTCTTTGGTCAAATTTTTGTAACTGGTTGTTTGCTGCGAGCTCGGAAACCTATAAAGTTAACCTTTCGGTCAGCTTTGCACTGTCATCACGCCCTTTGTTTCGTCAAGAAGGGCTTCTGCAAGACTCGAGATTCCCAGTAGATAACCAGAAGGGCGGATCCATAACCGCTCAGAGGATGATCCATGTCCAACCGTGAAATATCCCGGCGCTCGTTCCTTCAGGGCGGGCTGGTGGCGGGTGTGAGCGTTACGCTCACGCCGCTCAGCAGTCAGGCGCTGGCTGCCTTGATGGAAAACAGCGTGACCGTGCCGTCCGAGCAGTGGCTCGGCAACAACGGCAAGGCGCGCCAGCGTAACGATGCATTGTCCAAGGTCTGCGGCAGCAAAGTGTTTGCCCGTGACATCCGTTCTAAGGACATGCCGGGCTGGCCCCAGCAGCAAGGCCACGCCATGTTGCTGAAAACCATCAAGGCCGACCGCATCTACGACGGCTACGACCTGTCGTGGCTCGGCGCCGATCTGCAGCCTGATCGTATCGTTACCGCTGCTGACCTGGACAAGGACGGCATTGTGTTCCCTGAAGAGCACGCGCCGGATCCACTGCTGCCGGAAGGCAAGGTGCCGATGTTCATTGGTCACCCGGTTGCGATCCTGATCTGGAACGACTTCGAGCGTTTCCGTCAGGCCAAGAACAAACTCAAATTCAATGACAAAGCGATTCGTTACGGTGCGCAAGTACCGTTCTACGAAGGCGATCCCTATGGCAGTTTCCGCTATGTGCGCGTCGGTGGCCCGACGTCGGCGGACGAGGACGAATTTGCCAGCCTCAAGGACTCGATCCTGTTTCCGATGCTGAAAAATCGTCGTCCGGTGTGGAATTCCCAACCGAACCTGCATGGCAACCTGACCGAGCGCGGCCTGTTCTACGCCGACCGCATGAAGAAAGAGATCGACACCCCGCCGGACAACTGGCTGGTGTTCGACGAGCGCTACAAAACCCCATCGATCGAACCCGCCGCGATGGAGCCGGACAACGGCAACGGCTGGTACGACCCGGCGACCAAGACCCTGCATTTCGTTGTCGCCACCCAATGCCCGCTGGAAACCGCCACCGACACCGCGAAGATGATCGGGCCGTCGCGTTTCGGCCTTGCCAACCTCAACATGCACCCGGGTTACACCGTCGGTTACGGCTCCAAGGATCACAACATTTTTGTCTACTACGCGGCCCTGGCGGCGTTGTACGGCGCGGGTGTGCCGATTCGCCTGGCCAACGACCGCTACGAGCAGTTCCAGAGCGGCATCAAGCGTCACCCGTTCGACATCCGCTACCAGTTGGCAGTGGACAAGACCGATCACAGCTTCAAGATTTTCCGTGCCGAAATGAGCGTCGATGGTGGTGGTCGGATCAACTACAGCCCGTCTGTGGCCGCGGTTGGCGCCACGGCGGCGCAGTCGATCTACTACATGCCGCAGAACGACCTGCAGGTCACCGCTTACCATTCCCGTGCCGTTGAAGCAGGCTCGATGCGCGGCTATGGCACGTTGCAGAGCATGGCCTCCACCGAGATGATGGTCGACGAAATCGCTGATCGCCTCGGTGTCGATGCCATCGATCTGCGTCGCAAGAACGCGTTGCGCTCGGGGATGAAAAACACCCAGGGCGCGATCCCGGCCGGTGCGTTGCGTCTGCATGAGATTCTCGACAAGGCTTCGCTGCACGAAGTCTGGAAAAACCGCGATGCGATCAAGAAACAACGTGAAGCGGCGGATCCGGACAACTGGTATGGCGTGGGTTTTGCCATTTGCCAGAAAGACTTCGGCACCGGGTCCGAAGCGCCGATGGCCAGCATCGAGTTCACCGCCGATGGGCGCATTTCCCTGCGTCATATTGGTATCGAGATCGGCACCGGCATGTCCACCTCGCAAGCGTTGGTGGTGGCTGATTTCCTCGGCAGCCCGGCTCACGACGTGAAGACCGGTGAAACCGAGTGGGATGAAATGCAGCTGGTCACCGCCGGCAACCCTTACATCATGAGCCAGGCCGAGCAGGATAACTTCCTGCGCAATCCGCGCTGGGTCGGCAAGCTGGCTTCCGCCTCGTCCGCGACCAACTCCGCCTACTACTTCAGCCACGCCACCCGTGAAGCGGCGCGCGTGCTGTTCAACCACGGTCTGTGGCCGGCGGCGCTGGAGATCTGGCGTCAGGGGCCGTATGGCGGCCAGGCCAACCCCTACGTGGTGCGTCGCGAAGATGCGCATTGGGTCGACGGCAAGCTCACCGCCAACGGTATGCAGCCACTGACCTTCGAAGAGCTCGCCAGGCGTGCGCACGAGCGTGGTCTGGTCACCGGCGCCACCGTTCATGGTTTCAACCGCTGGAGCTGGGCCGAGGCCGAATACAGCATCGACGGCGTGCGCGAGCGTCTGCCGCTCGACGGTCTGGCGGTGAAGTATGGTGACGGCGCCCCTAAGGCGAAGAAAGCGCAGATGACCAGCGCCGGTTTCCATCTGTTGGATCGGCAGAACGTCGCCTATCCGGTGGTTCAGTTGAACAACGCCGCCGTGACCTACTACAGCCCGGTAGCGACGCTGGTCGAGTTGAAGGTCAACAAAGGTTCGGCAGAAGTCGAAGTGCTCAACCATCACTCGTGGCTGGAATGCGGCCGGGTGCTGGTCGAAGAACTGGTTCGTGGTCAGCTCGAAGGCGGGATCGCCATGGGCATCGGTCACGCCTTGATGGAAGAGATGCCGCTGTACGAAGGCGGGCCGGGGGAGGGTGACTGGAACTTCAACCGTTATCGCCTGCCGATGGCGCGCCATGTGGCGGTGTGGAAGCAGACGTCGGAAATCCTGCCGCCGCTGTCCCCAAGCGACCCGTCCAAAGGCATCGCCGAAGTGGTGATGATCCCGGTGGTCGGTGCCATCGGTAACGCCGTGGCCCACGCCATCGGTAAACGTGTTCGCGATCTGCCCATCACTGCTGCGCGCATCAAGGAGGCCCTCAATGGCTAACCGTCCGCTTCAACTGACCCTCAACGGTCAATCCGTCGGCCCGGTGGACATCCCTGATGACCTGCCGATGATCGATTACCTGCACGAATACAAGAACCTCACCGGTTCGCGCTTGGGCTGCGGCCAGGGTATCTGCCACGCCTGCGTGGTGATCGTCGATAACCCGGACGGTACCAGTGAAGAGGTGCGCACTTGCATCACCGGCGCGCATTACTTCGAGGGCAAGAAAGTCCGCACCATCGAAGGCCACGCCAAGCGTGACGAGCAAGGCCAGGTCACCGAGCTGAACCCGATCCAGCAGCGTTTCGTCGATGAATTCGCCTTCCAGTGCAGCTACTGCGCACCGGGTTTCGTCAACGCCGCGACCGTGCTGGTGGAAAAGCTGCAGCGCCAGCCAATCGTCAAAAGCAAACTGGAACAAGTCATCGAGGACAGCCTCGGTCATCACGTCTGCCGTTGCACTGGGTACGTGCGTTATTACAACGCCACTCGCAACGTGCTGACCGATCTCGGTCTGGTCAAGGAGGGTTGAGCATGAAGCAATTACTGACCCGCCTGACTATGGCGCTCGGGCTGGCTGCGCCTGTGTTGGCGGCGCACGCGGATGATCAGGTCAAGCGTGGCGAATACCTCGCCCGCGCCGCTGACTGCATGGCCTGCCACACGGCGCCGGGTGGCGCGCCGTATGCCGGCGGGCTGCCAATCGTGTCGCCGTTCGGCACGATCTACGGCACCAACATCACGCCGAGCAAGGAGCACGGCATCGGTCTCTACACCGATGAAGAGTTCTTCGCGGCACTCACCGAAGGCAAGCGTCGTGACGGTGCCAACCTGTACCCGGCGATGCCGTACACCTCGTATCACTTGATGCCGCGTGCGGATTCGGATGCGATTCACGCGTACCTGAAAACCATCGAACCGATCGAGCGCGCCGCGCCGGTGACCAGTCTGAGCTTCCCGTTCAACGTGCGTCCGGGCTTGATCGGCTGGAACATGATGTACGGCAAAGCCTTGAAGCTGGAGCCTGCGGATGGCAAAAGCGACGCCTGGAAACGTGGCCAGTACATGGTCGAAGTGCTCGGCCATTGTGGCGAATGCCATACGCCGCGCGGCTTGCCGGGCGCCATGCAGTTGGACAAGCGCCTGACCGGCGGCATCCTCAACGGCTATCTGGCGCCGAGCCTGCTGGCAACCGATCTGGCGGCGCGTGGTTGGAACCATCAGGACCTGAGCGCGTTCCTCAAGCACGGCATGAGCGCCCAGGGCACGATGTTCAACGAGATGTTCCCGGTGTTCCACAACAGCACTCAGGGCCTCAGTGATCCGGATCTGGCGGCGATGGCGACTTTCCTGCTGGGCGACAAGCCTCCGGCGGCAAAAGAACTGACGGAAGTGCCAGTGGAAAAGCTCAGTGCCAGCGCCCAGCGCGGCCGTCAGGAATACTTGAACGTCTGCGCCGGTTGTCACGCGGCCGGTGGCGAGGGCAAGCCGCACATCGCGGTGGCCATGCGCGGCAACACCACACTGCGTCTGGAAGACCCACGCAACCTGTTGCGAGTGATCGAAGATGGCATCGGTGAGCAGAAATTCGCCGGGTTCGAACATATGCAGCCTATGCCGGGTTTTGCCGACAAGCTCAGCGCCGAACAACTGACCGATCTGCTGAACTACCTGCGTCAGGGTTGGGGTGGTCAGTCGGCCGAGCTGGCGATTAGCGAAGTGCAGAAGCTGCAAGCTGATGCGCCATCCATCGAGCACAAGGCGCACTGATCATGCAGCATCTCGATCTGCAAGTGGTTCGACGGGCGCTGGAGTGGTCGACGGCGGGGCGACGCGTCTGGCTCTGCACCGTGCTGACCACCTACGGCTCGGCACCACGCGCGCCGGGTTCGCTGCTGGCGGTGAACGACGGCGGCCAGTGGATCGGGTCGCTGTCCGGTGGCTGCGTCGAGGAAGATTTTCTCGAGCGCGTCGCTGAAGGTGCGTTTCTTGATGCGATCAATGTCGTGCGTTATGGCGAAGGTGACGATCCGCGTTCGCGGGTCAGCCTGCCGTGTGGCGGCATTCTCGATGTGCTGGTAGAGAAATTTGACGCCGGCTGCGATGTGCAGGCGCACCTGCGTGAACTCGAATCGGCGTTGCTCGGGCGGCGCCGGTTGATTCGCGAGGTCGATCTGGCCACGGGCGCGCGCAGCCTGTTTGCCGATCGCGAGCAGGGTGCGCGAATCGAGCGTGAAATCGACCGGGTGCGGATCCGCATCGGCGCTGCCCAGCGTTTGCTACTGGCGGGTTATTCCAGCGTGGCGCAGGCGTGTGCGGAATTTGCGGTCGGTCTCGGCTTCGAAGTGATTCTCTGCGACCCGCGCGATGAGGTGCTGGAAGGCGTGGTGCTCAATGGTGTGGAGATTCGTCGGCAATTGCCGTCGGTGTTCATCGCCGATGGCGGATGTCACCGTGATACGGCGGTGGTGGCGTTGACCCATGATCCGCGTATCGACGACCTGGCGATGATGGAAGCGGTGCGCACCGAAGCGTTTTACATTGGCGTAATGGGCTCGTTGCAGACGTCGCAGAAGCGCTTCGAGCGATTGCGTCGGATTGGCGGTCTGGGGGAAAGCGAACTGGCGCGAATTCATGCGCCGATCGGCCTCAACCTGGGCAGCAAGACGCCGGCGGAAATCGCTTTGGCAGTGCTCGCGGATATCCTGCGGATTCGCAGCGGGATTGCGCGGGATCAGTTGTGATTGATGCTGGATGTAAAAAGGGCCGCTCTTCAGCGGCCCTTTTTTTGCTAATCAGAAACCGAGCTTGTCGCGCAATCCGTAGTACCACGCGCCCAGTGCGGCAAACGGTGTGCGTAGCAGTTGCCCACCTGGGAACGGGTAGTGCGGCAGGTCGGCAAACGCATCGAAGCGCTCGGCCTGTCCGCGCAGTGCCTCGGCCAATACCTTGCCGGCGAGGTGCGTGTAGGTCACGCCGTGGCCGCTGCAGCCCTGGGAGTAATAGATGTTATCGCCCAAGCGTCCGACCTGGGGCAGGCGCGACAGGGTCAGCAGGAAGTTGCCGGTCCAGGCGTAGTCGATTTTCACATCCTTGAGTTGTGGGAAGGCCTTGAGCATTTTCGGGCGGATGATCGCTTCGATGTTCGCCGGATCCCGCGCGCCATACACCACGCCGCCGCCGAAGATCAGGCGCTTGTCGCCGGTGAGGCGGTAGTAGTCGAGCAGGTAATTGCAGTCTTCGACACAGTAATCCTGTGGCAGTAGGGATTTCGCCAGGTCATCGCCCAGTGGCTCGGTGGTGATGACCTGAGTGCCGCACGGCATCGATTTGGCCGCCAGCTCCGGCACCAGATTGCCGAGGTAGGCGTTGCCGGCGACGATGATGAATTTAGCCCTGACCTTGCCCTGCGGCGTGTGAACGACCGGATTGGCGCCGCGCTCGATGCGCACGGCCGGCGACTGCTCATGGATTGTGCCACCCAGGGATTCGACGGCAGCGGCTTCGCCGAGCGCCAGGTTAAGCGGGTGAATGTGACCGCCGCTCATGTCGAGCATGCCACCGACGTATTGATCGCAAGCCACCACTTCGCGGATGCGCCGCTGATCCAGCAGTTCCAGCTGGGTATGGCCGAAGCGTTCCCACAAGCGCTTCTGCGATTCCAGGTGATCCATCTGTTTGGCGGTGAGGGCGGCGAATACGCCACCGTCCTTCAGGTCGCACTGAATGTTGTATTGGCTGACGCGCTCACGAATGATCCGGCCGCCCTCGAACGCCATCTGCCCGAGCAGTTGAGCCTGTTTCGGGCCAACGCTGCGCTCGATCACATCGATGTCACGGCTGTAGCTGTTGACGATCTGCCCGCCATTGCGTCCCGAAGCGCCGAAACCGACCCTGGCGGCTTCCAGCACAGTCACGCGAAAACCGTTCTCCAGCAGGAACAGGGCCGAGGACAGTCCCGTATAACCCGCGCCGATTACACAGACATCCGTCTCCGCGTCGTCCTGCAGGGCAGGGCGCGGTGGTACGGCGTTGGCCGACGCAGCGTAATAAGACTCTGGGTAAGGGGTGTTCGCCATCCTGCAGCCTCTGTTTAATATATTTTACGAGTGCAGCGATCCTACCCCAGTTGAAAAACCTCCGCCAGCCACCGGGAAATCTTCTTGCGGCAGGTCGAAATTAAATATTTTGCATATTCATAGGGTTAGGTGAAAAAAAAGGTGTTGACACCCCTCCGGAATTCCGTAGAATGCCGCCTCACAGCAGGCACGTAGCTCAGTTGGTTAGAGCACCACCTTGACATGGTGGGGGTCGTTGGTTCGAGTCCAATCGCGCCTACCAAACAAAATCCGCTCTGCTGGGCGGTCTGAAAGGGCTCACCGAAAGGTGGGCCCTTTTTTGTTGTCTGCGATTTTTCAAAGCCTTTGCAAATTCGGTTGGGTCGACCGCAGCTGCACTTCGGCACATTGCAGGGGGTATTCATGAGTCGCAAATTCAGGCGCGCCTGTCGTGGTGATATCTAAAGCCTGTTGAAGATTGATCCTGTCGCTGAAAAAGATAGCGGTTGCCGAGAGTGCATCGCGAGGGCGATGAGGGCGGAAGAATGCTGGGTTGTCTTCGAGGCGAGCGATCCTGGCGCTCCCTTCGGCTACGGATGTGTGGATCGAAGCTTTTTGGGTGAGTGGTTCATTCCTCTCGTGGTTGTCTCCATTAAGAACAGGCGTTCCGGGGTGGAGCAGACAAGATCTTCACGTCGACCAATACGCTCTTGGATATCCGTACAGCGGAACGGTCGAGAACCCTGATCCGAGGATCCTGAGCTTATTTTTGTTAATTTCTTGAGCCTGGCGCGAATTGACTGCGATGGATTTTGATCCGTTCGCCACCGGTCCGTCGCGAGCGGCCTTTTAAATAGTGTGGATATTTAATGGGTTACCGACTTTATTAACCATCCGGTTATCAAAAATACGTTGTTACAAGACGAATAAATCAGTAGTATTCGCCCCGCGTTCACCACCACGGTTTATGCATTTTTAAATCCCAAGCTTCCATCAGCTGCTTGGGATTTTTTTTGCCCGCGATTTGCCTTTCTCACATTTCTGCCCCGACTCGCGTCTCGTCCGTTCCTGTTTTTCGGGAGGGGCGACAGGCAAGTCCTCATTTTTTCGACTACTACTGTCAGGCTGATTTCAACTCTGCCGAACAGGAGTTCATTGATGCTGGTTCATTGGTTTCTCGCAGCGATCCATTTACTGGCGTTTGCCATGGGCTTGTGGGCGGTGCTGACGCGTGGAGCAGCCTTCAGCCGCCTGGCATCTGGCTCGGGTGAAGTCGGGCGCGTATTGCTTGCCGATAATGTCTGGGGACTTTCGGCGTTGGTGTTGCTCATCACCGGCGGCATGCGGGCTTTTGGAGGTTACGAAAAGGGGGCCGACTATTACCTGCATCAGCCGCTGTTCCATCTGAAGATGACATTGTTTGTGCTGATTCTGCTTCTGGAGCTCATGCCGATGATCTCGCTGATCAAGTGGCGCGTGGCCAAGGCGCGCGGTGCTGCCCCTGACACGGGACGTGCGAAGGTGTTCGCACGAATCAGTCATGCCGAAGCGCTGCTGTTGATATTGATGGTCGTGGCGGCCACCGGGATGGCGCGTGGCGTTACATTCGGCTAGGCGGGCGTGATTCCCAGCCGCTATTCGGAAATGTCCGACAGCCAGCCCATTGAATGATGGTTAGTATCGGTTGCGAGAAGGGTTGAGGCAGGAAGGGACGTGGCACGCGCCGTCACCAAGGAGGTGGGGGAATGGCGATACGGCGCTTGAATCTTTAGCCAGTCATTGCGCGCGGGCAAACGAACTGGCTACTGACTGCGATGGGGCTCAGGGTGTTTGTGGCTTTTCCGGAGCGGTCAGGCCAGCCTGAATGCGCTGGTAGATCTCTTCCCGATGCACTGCAACGTTCTTCGGAGCATTGATGCCGATTCGAACTTGCTGGCCGCTGACGCCGAGAATGGTGATCGTGATGTCATCACCAATGTTTATGCTTTCACCGACTTTGCGGGTGAGTATCAGCATGGTCTTCTCCTTGATTGCTTTGTAGGGCACCTGATTCAGACAGTGCAGAGGTCGGTGGTACGTATAGATTAGTGCGAAGTCTTACAGTTTGGGTGCCTCTTTCTGACGCGCAGCAGCGGCATTAATTCCCAGCGCGTAACTATACAGGGGCTGTCAGCATCAATCTCGTAGTTTTGCGCCCATTTTGCGGGGCTGCGAAAGTATTCTCGAGTGTTAAGATCGCCGCTTTGAAAATTCAGAGGGAAGCGTTGTGCGCAAATTGGTCTGGGTAGTCGCGGCACTGGCGTTGGCAGGATGTGGCGAAGGCAGGAGTGTGGATGCGCAAAAGCCAAAACCGGCGACGGTAACTGCGCCTGCTGCGGTGGGGCCGCAGTGGGATCTGGAAGTGCGCGGTGAAACACCTCAAGCCGTCAGCGACCTCAGCGGCTGGTTGATCGAGCATGCCTTTGTGGCCAGCGTCATCAGGGACGCCAGTGGAAAGACCCGGATCCTGCTAGGCCCTTTCAATTCGAAGGCTGACGCTGAGGCGCGCCAGGCGGATGTGAATGCCGCGTTGATCAAGGCGAAGAAGCAGAACATCGAAACGCTGGTGATTGAGCGCACGGCCGCTCAATAAGCGATCCATTGAGCGGGGGATGCCTGTCGATACAGTGCCGGTTGGCCAGACGGTGACACTGACAGATGTCGACATCGAAGAAGAGATTCTGTGGGCGATCGCCGATACGGCTAGCAAGGGATTCTATGGCTGGATCGCCGAAAATCCGCTGCGGTCATGAGCCTGCGCAAATACCTGATCAGGGAGCACGGCATCCTTTGCGAGTCGCTCAATCAGTTGGGCTACTGGCGTGACAACAAGTCCGGTGGTTGAGCATAAAAAAGGCCTTGAGTTTATCGCTCAAGGCCTTTTCTTTCGATCAAGCAATCAACCGCAGGCTTTCAGGTTCACCGGGCCGACAAATTCGTTCCCGCGTCCCATCACGCACGCCACGCTCTGATTGCGCTGGCGTTCCCAGTCCTGCACCGGATAAGTCTTGTTCCAGGCTTCGTACAGTTGCCGGTCCTGCTTCGACAGGCGCAATCCGTATTGTTTGCTCATGTAAAAGTAAGTGCGGGCGATCATCCCGCGAATCGAAGGGCGGGGCATGACCTTCTTCGCCTTGAAGTCGACCTGAGTCAGGCACGAGCCGTACTGACCCTTTTCGACCGGCAACCAACCGTAGCTGAAATTGCTGCGGTCGCCATTCATATACTTATACGGTATTGCATTTCATTGACACGGCTCGTCATGAAGACAAAATATTCAATAAATTCAACGAATTGCATGCTATTTACGTCGTTATTCTTCCGGCAAAAATCGTGTCAACGTTGACATTTTTACCCTGTCGCGCCTGCGCTTAAATCCGACAGACGGTATCGATTTATTAGCCTCCCAAACGATGGTATTCGGCGCCAGTCGACCGACATGATCGCGGCCCTCATCCAAGAATGCCCCTGACCCAAGCTCTCCATCCTCTCAACCCCGCCAACACCAAGCCTTCACTGAAACCCTTGAGCTCCTAACCGCTGCATCACCACCATGACCTCCGTCTGCGTGAGCGTGGGCACGTGCTGACGACTACGACCTCTTTCTACAATGACACCAAGCTCTAGAGAAGAACATCATTACCCAGAGGAACACTCTCGTCATATTGCCGAGTCTGGAACCGCATGCAGTAGTTGCTGTAGTGACTCACGTAGAACTGTGGGGAAGGGGAGTTATAGCGGTAGATGAACAAAACGCGCGGATCAGTGAGTACTCAAACTATGAGGAAGGCGGAGTTTTGAGGTATCTGCGAACGGTTGTTGCCGATAGCTCCAATGCGCTTCCGATCTCGGCAATGGACACTCCAGCATTCTTCATACGAACGGCCTCTGCAGCTTTCTGCGCTGCCCCTGTTCGCGCTGGCCGGCCAGGACGAAGCTTTCCGGCACTGGAAAGCGCCTCCATCTGTAGATCGATCCCGTCTTTTTTTATCCTGTTCAGTTGCTTCGTAAGACGTTTTAAAGCGTCCGTGAATGGCTCTTGAGACTGGAGCGAAGTCGCCATGAGAATCAACACAGCAGCATCAAGCTCCAGGATTGTTGCCAGGCGGATCAGGATATCAATCGTAATGTTCACCTCTCCGCGTTCTATCCGACCGAGATACGAAAGATCAATAGTGTTCAGATCGTCTTGTGAAAGACCCTTCTCTCTACGCATCACTCGTATTACGACAGCCAACGCTTTTGCTGCCTCCATCAAACTTCCCCTAACAAATCGAGGATAAAGCCATATTGCGTTGCGCCATAACACGGGCTATCATCCGTGTTGTGGTGTTTTGTGCTTCATCCTTTCCCTGATATCTCGAATCTTGAGTTGGCGTGCAGTGCGAATCGATTGCCCAAAGGGATGTTTTGTTAGTTATCAAGCGTTGGGTTAGATGTTAGTGATCCCTACGCGGGGAGCACACCTAACAAATCAGATGTATTGACGGAGATTTTGTGGTTGAGCACAGATGAAAACGAAGGTGGCGACGACCTGCGAGGCGGCCCCGGTGAATCTCGCCAGGGATCGATGGACTCAGACGAAATTCTCATCGAACTCGTCAAGGGGCTCTATCCGCGTAAGCCTTACTGTTTAGTCGAGGATTGGACAGTTTTCCGCGTCGAAGCCACAGAAGACGAGCTGAGCAAGATCCAAGCAGCTGGCCAGTTACCCATGATCGTTTTCGCACATAACGTCCTGTTTGATAGCCAAAGAAGATTTGATGTTGGCGACTGGGTACGTTCCACATTCGCGACCTCGTTTGAAGACGGCTTCCTATTTGAGACTAGGAACACGGTTTACGTGCTCAAGGGTGTAGGCCATGAGAAGAAGGCGAGTTTGGAAACCATCTTTTCCTTTTTCTAATCCAGTGGCTGCGGCCGTTGCAAATATCAGAGATTAGACATGTTCAGAACTCAAGACAGCGACCTTTTAGGAGTACCCGGGATGTTCGGGGCAGGCCTGGCGCACTGGCACACCGTGTCGCGAGTGCTCCGAATGCACTGGTACTACGTCACTGTTCAACATGAGTTGGAAGGCCGACAGGTCGAATACGAGTTGATGATCAACGATGAACATCAGCTGGAAGCGATATTGAACTCCCACGACCCCAAAAAGGTGGTGATCGGTGCTCAAGTAGTAACCCCGGCCTACATGAATGGGAGAGGGATACCGAGTATGGAGCCACTTACCAGGGTGTCTGTGGGGGTAGATGAACTCGGGTGCGTCGTTTGCGTTATAGAAGTAGAAAGCGGTGCCGTGTACCACGACTCGCATCGTCAAAATTTCAACCGAGCATTGGTTTCCAATTTGAAAGAAATTTTCCACTCAAGTCGCATTCGTCCAGTCTGAAGCTGACCACGGCCAAACGGAGCTTTCGTATGAGCGGTACCGAAATGACGTTTCACAGCAAACGACTATCTGATTTCGACCTACTTCGAATTCACAAGGCGCAAGCGCAAGGTTTTGATCTTCCAGTTACGGCTTATCTCAATCATGTGGCCATCGTTGGTAAAAGTGCGATGGGAGTCGTCTTCGGCCACGTACGAAAAGGCCCATTGGGCCGCTTCGATGATGGTCACTACATGCGTACCTCTGACATCGTTTGCGCCCGACGTGAAGGTCGATTTTGGGTTCTCAAAACAGTCAACTCGCGATACGTCATCGCGACGTTTCAGCGTGACATCGGACGAAAAACCCTTCGCAACTTTCTGATGGTTTCTAGCCAAGCAATGCAAGAGTCCACCTCCATTCAGTGAGCTTCGAGGTGCAAGTCAAGGAGGAGAAAAAGGCTATTACATCTAAAACCTCTTCCGTGTTATTCGAGCAAGGAGCGTAATGGCAATATTAGATTGGTTCTGGTACTAGCTCGATCCGGAGGACTTTTACTTTGGCTTGAGCGCAAAGCAGACTTTCACCATCCTCCGCATAATTCCTCTTGGCTTCGAAGGCTGCTTCGATCTCGTGCAGGTTGCTGCAGTCCTGAAAATCAGACGTGTCAGTCGTCACGTATTCGTGGCACACGCTACTCAATGCAGAACCATTGGCCCATAAGTCGTCGGGTATAGTCGTGTCGATGTGAATCAAGCTGATAAGAAATTTCATGCGGCGCCCTTAAAGATTTGTTCCTGAATATAGAAAGGTGGGCGTCGTGCACAAGGTCAATAATTGTTGGCCATTGGTCAATATGAATTGTGTTGTTCGTACAGTCTTTTTAGACGGGGCGGTGTGCTCAGAAAATATTTTTGATTGGCGCTAAAGTATTCTCGGTTTTGAGCCGTTTAACAAATAAACAACAAAATAAACGTACTGAGAGGCTCAAGATATATGGCTACCATCACCCCACAAAAAACAATTTACCCACTGGACTTTTTCCGAGGCAGAATAGCCTACGAGATTTCTAGTCATGTAGGCGCCTTCAGGGATGGAGACGAGGTTGTGCTCAAAGTTGATGAGTACACCTACCACTTGAGCCCAGCAAAAGCCGATCTCCTGGCTCAAGGCTTTCTAATGGCAGCTCTACGCACTCGTCTTCGACGTTTCGATATGCCATGGCGTAATGGACAGATCCATAATGTAAGTGCAATGCCCAAAAAAGCTTTCCAGAGGGGAGTGGCAATGGGGATGGGGTTCCATGACATCACACTCCCCGAGTCAGAAAAATTTATCGCGACGGGTTGGCTTTACGAGGGAACTGGGGAGGATTTGGATTACCCCGCAAACGTGGTGTTTCTTAAAACCAGGCGGGATGGCGTTGTGGAATTCAGTAAGGGAAACGATGAATTTCTTTTGAGCCCAAAGCAAGCCGTTCAGCTCTGCTTGGAGCTTGCAGATTCTTCCAGTTCACTTGTCACGCGTGTCTGGAGTATTTGGGACAGGCATATCGAGTGGAGTACCGGGCGCGCAGCATCGGATAAAGCCTCTTTCGATCTGGCGAATAAGGCACTGTTTGAGTATCTGAAGTCTTACAAATCCTTCGCTTGAGATTCGCACTGATGTTATCTGAGAACTGAGATGTATTCATTATGGTTGTCGTAGATCAAATGTCGGCATACGTCTCGTACTTTTTTGCGGGTTTAGGATACAGCGACCCTTGATCTGAGTTCTCGCGACGTCATCTTCCAGCGTCTCTCTGGCGTCGTAATCTGCCTGCCTTGCAGGATGTAGTAACAGACCGAGTCTAGTAGCAGCTTTGTACTCTGCGACCTCGCCTGTCACGCCCAGCGGCTTGCCAGTCAAGCGATAGAATCAACGCGCAAGCACCTTGGCTTCTTTCACGATTTCTAGGATTTCTAGGATTTTATCCTGGATCAATGCAGCCTGTTGAAGTTCGTTGCCATGACTGAGTTCAGTCTTCTGCAAACGCCTCGAGTGCAGTGAGCAGCTTGGCAAGCTCCGCCAGGTTCGGCATCATTTCATTGGGATTTGTTCAGGTTGCGGCGTGCGTTTGCGCAAACTCGATCGCGGTTGGGATATCCAATGAAATCGAGGCAAATGATTTCATCAGTAATGATTCGGGCAATGCCCAATCCCATTTTTCGCGCAGCATGTTTTCCACGTCTGCGAGTATCGATTCCAGATCGTTTGCATCCAGTTCACCTACGTCCTTGAGTGCCGCCAATGTCCGTTGGATATCGGCGTCAATCTCAATCGCCAAGCCCGCGTTATCACACGGAAGCCCCACATGATTGAGTAAAAGACGAAGCGCATCGTTGGCGTAATCACCCAGCCAACTGATCAGATAGCATCTGCCACCAGACTCAATGAGGTAGCGTTCACCGATGCCTAACGCGTTGAATGTCTTTTTGGCTTCGTCGAGTAACGCTTGGGCATCGCGGTCTATGAATGGGCAGGGATTAGGGTCTGCGAGGACAGCTCGCATTTCCTTGCGCACGTTGTCATGCACCATGGCGCCTAAGCCGTCGAAAAGAGGAGGGGCGCCCCCGCGTGCTGGGGCTACGATGATGACCTTAGCCTGAAGATCCACATCACGAACCTGCCACCGTCGGCCACCGAAGATGATGCGCTGATCCTTTGTCAAAGGCCTGCTGACGGGGACAGAGCCTAGGGCTTTACCGTCGCACACCAGGCGGAACTCCTCATCGCTAATAAAGGCGCTATAGAACTCATAGTGGTTGATCAGGCGCTCACCGACTGTCCCGGGCAGCAATAAGCCCGAGCTGTCTTGGATGATGAGTTCATGTTCTCCCAGCGATTTGAGCAGCTTGAGAAAGTCGGGCTTTTCTACGTTCTGGAATGCCGCTTCAGCCACTAAGTGTTTCCAAAGATCAGCCGCAGTTGCACCACCACACTGAGCAATCACAGAAAGGCATTGCTGAACGAGTGTGGAAGCATGAAGTCCCTGAGTCCGGGGAGGTTCGAACCATCCACCAAGCAACAAACGAACCATAGCAATGGTCTGAACCAAACTTTGGCGTAATTGATCCGAAAGGCTGGAGTTATCCTTGAGTGGCGACTCCTTGCAGTAAACGCGCAAGACCGCGTTCTCCCCCGGTCGCCTACCCGATCGACCCAGTCTCTGTCGCAAGCTGGCCACCGAGGGTGGGGCGCCAATCTGTACTACTGTCTTGATGCTACCGATATCTATGCCGAGCTCCAGCGTCGTAGTACAGATGGCTGATGCTGCTTGGCCGCCTGCCTTGAGGGCGTGCTCAGCTTGCTCGCGCAGGTCTTTCGAAAGGCTGCCGTGGTGGGGCCAGAACTCATTGGGCACACCATCTTTCTCACAACGCCGCCGCAACTGATCTGCGTACCATTCAACTTGCTGCCGGCTGTTTGGGAAAATCAGATTGTTGCTACCGCGCAATACCTTGTAGAGATGGTCAGCGATCGCAAAGTCGGGACTTGCCTTGTTTTCCGTTTCGTCTTCTTCGCTTTGTGCGTCAGCAGATTGGATGAGAAGCTTTTTAAGCTCGCTCATGGGAGGCTGGATGTAACCGCGCACCTGTACCTGGAGTGTCTGGCCTGAGTTTTCAGACTTAATGACGGTTACTCCTCCTGCGTCTGCAGAACGAAGAAACTCCTTAGCTAAACTCATTTTGCCGAGCGTGGCTGAAAGCCCGACCCTGGGGAGACGGCGTCTGACAACGAGCTCTACTCGGTGCATCAAGGATTGAAGCTGTTTGCCTCGCTCACTTCCAATGAATGCATGCAACTCGTCCACGACGATATAACGCAGGTTCTGGAACACTCCGGCAAGACTGGAGCCTCGGTTGACGAACAGAGCCTCCAGGGATTCAGGCGTGATCAGTAGCACCCCTTCAGGCGACTTAAGGAAGCGATGCTTTTTACTTGATGAAATGTCGCCATGCCAAGCCACCACGGGAATTTCGAGCTGCTCACAGAGGCGGCCTAGTCTGTCCCATTGATCATTGATCAAGGCTTTAAGTGGACTGATGTACAGCACAGAGCCGGGAGGGTCATTGTGGTTGAGTAAATGGGTCAGGATGGGGAGAAACGCGGCCTCGGTTTTCCCCGCCGCCGTTGCGGCGGCAATGATGACATCCTGATCGGCATCCACCAGTACTGGCACAGCCCTTTCCTGGGCGTCACGTAAGGACGTCCAGCCTTCAGCCCAAATCCATCGCTGAATACGGGGTTCCAGCTGGTCGAATCCCGATGACTCAGAGTGTGAAGGTGGCAAGTTCATCGTCCGTGTCGACTTTCGTGTCTTCTTCTGCGCCCAGGTCTTTGGCTACCTCGACACCTCCCAGCAGCGTTTTCCAGTCAGCTCCCGGGTTCTGCTCCAAGATGGCTAGCAGATTGATAAATGCAGTGATCGTGGTGCGCGGCGTGCGGAAGTAGGCTTCACCCAAGCGCTGATTACAGTGCGCCATAAAAAGGGGGAGCGCTTCGTCAGGTAGTAGATATTTTTCGACATCGCCGCCCGCGTAAACATGGCGAAGCTTCTGCAGCAGTACATAGAAGTCTTCGGGGGTGAGGCTGGTCAGACGAATCACCGGGCCCGAGAGATCCACCAGCCCTGACTTGGCAAACGAGTTCTCTGCCAAGCGCGATTGCAGGGCAGGGTAGCTAAACAGACCTCGACGAGTGTCCATCAAGAACTCTGGGGTGCCGCCCAAGACGAATCCGAGCCCCTCAGACGACCCTTGCAGCGAATCATTGAGGATGCGCAGTATCTGCTCGTAGTTGGCATTGCGTGCCTGCGTGTTGGCCAGCTTGTAGAGGTTGACCAACTCGTCGAGGCAGATCATCAGACCGCCAAAACCTGCGAGTCTGACGAATCTCGAAAGCAGCTTGAGCTGGTCGTAGACGGAGGCATCATCAATGATGGTTCGCACACCCAAGGCTGTGCGGGCATCGGTCTTGGTGGTGAACTCGCCACGCAACCAGCGAATGGCATCAGCCTTGAGTTGTTCGTTGCCTTCCTCGAAACCTCGGCAATATGCGGCGATTACTTCAGCGAAATCGTAGCCGTTGACCATCTCGGTCAATTCAGCCAGGTGTGCTCGAATGACAGTCTCACTGTCTGTGCCTGCCGCCTTGGCTTCCGTTTTGGCCTGCGAGATAAATTTCTCAACAATGCCTTGCATCGCACCACCGTCTGGCTTGGTGCGCGTCGACATGTTCTTGGCCAGCTCGGAGTAAAGCGAGCGTGCTTGACCTCCGGTGGCGTGCAACCTGCGATCCGGGTTTAAGTCAGCGTGCATGGTGACGAGTTTGCGCTCCATGGCGATGGCTCGAACCAAGTTCAAAAAGAACGTCTTGCCTGCACCGTACTCACCAATCACCACTCGAAATGCCGATCCGCTCTCAACCAGGCGATTGACGTCCTTGATCAGCGCATCCAGCTCTCCCACCCGGCCAACCTGAATTAAGTGTTGGCCGACGCGTGGAACAACGCCTGCACGCAACGATTGGATGACCGCGTCGCGATCCTTGGCTCTGATAGTGCTCATAGGGCTAATTCTTCCAGAATGTCTGTATTGATCTCGATGGGATCATCACCTTCGGTGACGGGCATGTCGAAACGCTCAAAAGCCATGTCATTGATTTGCTCCAGGGCGCCATCGAGCATCAGCTCCATATCGCTGGCAGCGGCTTCAAGTTCGGATCGGCTCCATTCGGCACGGGAAATCAACAAGCGCAAGAATGCAGAATGTTCCAGATCGAGGCCGGCAACGTCAGCCGTGATTTCGGTCGCCGACTCTACAGTCTCAACGGCCTGTTCCGGCTCCTCAACCTGGTCATCAGTGAATACCTGGGCGAGGAGGGCAGAGACTTTAGCCGTTTCACGTTGCAGCTCAGCAATGCGCTCGTGATCGAGCACGAAGCCCTGATTTGCAACGGCGGCTGATTGTGTGCCGGGTTCGGTTGGAGTTGAGCTTGTTGCAGGTTTGACGGGAGTAATACTCGCCCCAGATGCGGCGCCGTGAAGATCGCTGTAGAGCAGTTGATTATCCAGTTGCAGCGCCTTGTAAACACGCTCAAGAAGTTTCACTTCAGCAGGGCTGACGATCCCATCGGCTTGAGCCAAGTGAGCCAGGAAACTGGCAATCGTGCGCTTGGCTTCGACAGTTAATGGATCGAGTTTTTTCTTCAAGCTTGCCAGCGTTGGCGGTTGCTGGATTTGAATCTGCAGGTGCGCCTTGAGACGTTTGCGATGGGCAACGCTCAGGTGACTCCAGGAGTCGATGTGCTGAGCAAGTAGTGAAACTTCTTCATTGGATGTATCGCCGTCGGCAGAGGCGACTGAACTGGCCAGATCGAGTGTGACTGAGGCCGCATTGTAGGCCGCTGACGCTCGCAGTGATCCGTCCTCTGGTTGGGTCACGAACAGCGCGATACGATCTTCAGCTTTTGGAGTCCTGCTCCCAGCGAGAACATCAGGCTCCATACCGATATGAAGTGATTCTAATGCACGAGCAAGGGCCAGAACCTTGTCACGAGATAACGCACCAGCGCTTTTGAAGCGACCGGCGAGTTCTCCAAAGCTCATGACAATCAGATCGTCACCGATTCTGCTTTGAAGTTCATCCAACTCCATACGGGCTCTAGCTGGCCATAGGGGGACTGGAAGTTGCAGCAGGCCTTCAAGGGCTTCTGCGCTTTCAGGGTTTCGGCCTAGATAACGGCTGTAGGGTTCTAGTTCGCTGGTGCATAGCTCCACCAACCACTGCAGGCTTTTGCGCGTTCCCGACGTTGCCATGACATCAGGAAGATCACCCACGTTAAGCGAGGGGGCCATTAGAACTGCCGAGGCAGGTCGATAGCTGGCTTTAAGCTTGGTCTTGTTTTGAGCGAGCATTAGACCCGCAGGATGTGTACTGGTGTACTTGAGCTTGAACAGCGCCGCGAAGACATTCTTGCACCGAGTTACAGGAGTGCGCCTGCTGATATTGGGGTCAGCTAACGCCCATGCCAATGCCCAGGTGGCATCAAGTGGTCGTCTGTTTGCGGCGTGTTGCCCCAAACCAATACGCAGTGGAAGCGGCATTTCATAGCTGTAAGCAACTACATCGGGAGGTGGGCCAAGGTAAAGGCTGGGGTCGAGCGTTTGATTGCTGAGGTAGTCCAGAAAGCCCTCTGCGTACCCTCTGAACGATCGGCTCTCTCCATAAATCCTGAGCAATCGTTGGACTTCTTTGACAATCAGGGGAATCTCGGTCTTCACCTGCGGATCGCTTAGTGCATCAACCAGAGCACGACGCTCAAGGCCATAGAAAAACAGAAAAACGTAGCCAGTGTCTGCCAGCGGATCACGCCGTCCGCCTTCTAGCCACTGCAGATAACCGCGCCGAGCCTCAGGCGATATGGAATGAAAACTGGGCCAGTAGGACATCAGCCGATCTTCAATATCAACGTACGACTTGGCTATCCGTAATTTGGGATTGAGCAGTGATGGCTCTTGCGCGTCGTATCGACCCAGCGCGCTTCCTACATAAAGCATTCCACCTGGAAGTGAAAAGCCAGCCACGGTAACTGACTCACCCGCAGGCACCCAGCGGGCATTTGATTTCTGCTTACTCGCATCTGGAATTTTGAAGGAGACGGCAGAAGGGGAGCCGAGTTGGACGGTATAAAAGTCGGAGGTTTCTTCAGATATATTGCTCGACGAAACCTCTTGCATCGAGAAGGTCACGTTCTTGTCACGTGGCTCATGCAGAGGTGTTGTCGTTGAGGCAGATTTTTGCAACTGCGCAAGCTGCCGTTTCGTGCGTGTGGCTAACAACCACATGACCCCGCCGATGCAAGCAATCACGCCAATAGCGATCCATGCATTCTTCGGGATCGAAGCGAGCGCACCAAAGACCAGTGCAAAGAAAATCAAGATGCCAGTGCCGTTGGAGTTTTTTGCTTTCTTCCTTGCCATGAGAATTTCAGCCTTGAAAGGTGGATGCTGGCGCAATGGAAGTATCCGACAAATGCGTTCATAGGGCCATGGGCTACGCAGCGCTTCTGATCGGAAAAAAGCCCATCAGAGAGCCCAAGGCGTTAGCTGTCCCAGTCATCCTGGTGATCGAGCGCTTTGGCTATAGCCGTTTTGTCCAACGGGTTGAATTACTCAAGCATGGAATATAGCGTCGGACAACTTTATGCGTGTCAGTCCGCAGATCAGTTGGAGAGAGCAGATGGAAGGCGAGAATGAGTCTCAGGTTTGGCGCACGGCGCAGTAGGCATGTAGCAAGGTGTAGTTTGCGCGACTGCTTGAAGAGGCGGTCGCCAGTTTCAAGAGAGTTCCTAGGCTTGATCCTATCGTGCGGCTGCACGCGTCACGGATCGGCGCTGAGAGCAACAGGGTGCTACGTGATGCTCTGAAATGTCATGATATCGACGCTGGCCCAACTGAAAGTTACGTCGAGCTTAGATCTCGTCTGAGAATGCATTTACGCGATCATCTGCAATCGCACCTGATGAAGTTCGGCTTTGCTTCTGACGTGATGAAAGCGGATCAGTTGGATAGAGATTTGGGGTTGTAGAGGGGCGGGGAGAGCCCAATAGCAGAGCCTTAGTCACCTTCCGATAAAGGGGATTCCGACAGTGTGGTAAACGGCAAAGAGCTGTTAGTGCCTCAGTCCGATTGTTCGCAAAAAAGGCGGTGCCCGCAAAGGTGATGTTAGGACTGCCGTATCCGCATAATCGCATCTGTGATCGCTTTAGCATTTGTGTCTAAGGTCTCCATAGCCATCACAGCGTTATCTGCAACCACTGCCGCGCCACTGGCTGCAAGCCAAACGGCGACCTCCTCGATTGCCGCCGCCAGTGCATGCTGGTTGTGCACGAGCAATGTCAGGGCGTCAGCAGTTGCGATATTAGAAACTGAGTTATTTGGCATGCGATCCATCCTGGCAATGAGGTTTCGCAAAGACTAGCTCATGCGGCAGCAGCAGAGGGGCTTAGATACTGAAGGCTTAAAATTGCTACGCCGCGCAGATGATTTGAGACTTTAGCCAATGAGTTTGGGGGGAGGCGGGGCTACTGCGTCAACTCCATCATCGGGGCCAACCAGTGGCCGCTTTCGGCTGTGGATTCAATCGGTCAGAGCACTAATGCATGAATTCACTCTGGATCGCACTGGTCATTTTCGTGTGCCTGGTTGCAGCGTCGCTTCTCACGATGCGCTGGTACCCAAGACTGGCAGCCCATCATCGGGATGACGACACCAACACCGTCATTCGTTTGGTAGCCAACATTTTTGTGGTCATGACATCACTGGTATTCGGTCTGATGATTAATTCTGCCAAGAATACCTTCGAATCGATTGACGCGAACTTTCATGGATATGCAATCAGCCTGATCATTTTTGACCGGACGCTACGAGGCTACGGAGAAGCTACACAAGACACGAGGAATCGCCTGATTACCTACCTCGAGCGAGCAATCGAAAACCCGTACCGAGGTGACGAAGCACTGCAGCATCGGAACAGTGAGGCGGCTAAATACTTGGATGACATCGGCAAGTCATTAGCCGGTATTAAGCCCCCGGATCGCTTCCATGAAACGATGCTTCAGGATATCCGTCAGCAATATCACTCGCTTATCGAGCAACGCTGGAGGATTGTCGAGCAGTCGGACGGAGCGATTCCGGGCCCTTTGATTGGGATGCTGGCCGCCTGGTTGACACTCATCTTCGCTAGTTTTGGTTATCGCGCACCACGAAACTCGATGGTAATTGGAATGTTCATAATCTCGGCATTGCTCATCGCAGCTTC
The DNA here is from genome assembly GCF_046487845.1 of Pseudomonas sp. PHC1. Taxonomy (NCBI): domain Bacteria; kingdom Pseudomonadati; phylum Pseudomonadota; class Gammaproteobacteria; order Pseudomonadales; family Pseudomonadaceae; genus Pseudomonas; species Pseudomonas sp. PHC1. The sequence goes on along the minus strand of NZ_JBJXHJ010000039.1, from coordinate 522 downwards.
CGTTTACCTTGTATTGGACATGGATATTCCTTTCCACGGCCCTATCCAGATATCCGACGAGCCTCTGCGCAGGGCGCTTGCCGTAATGCGGCTTTAGGCGGTTTTGTGAGCGCGTACAAGCAAATCACATCTTTTTACCCGAAAACGCTTTTTACCTAAAATCGCCACCGGCCAACCGCATCCGGTCACCGGTCGGATGGAAAAGGTGAGATATAGCGCCAGCCATTCAAACGATCCTCTTCATAGGCCTTTTCGACTCCCGAGAACGCTTACCACGCCTCTTTCAGAAAGAATGCCAAAGAAGCAAAATATTGATATTTTTCTCCCATTTGAGTGTCTATTCTGTTGTAGCGTAACAAGACTAATTGCCAAGGAAGTTCCCATGTCCAAACTCGCAGAGTTCCGCCAGCTCGAAAAACACCTAGCTGAACAGCTCCAAGCACTCGAAGCCCTCAAGGGCGACGCAGGCCTTAAGAAAGAAATCGAATTCGAAACGAAGCTGCGCGATTTGCTCGCAAAATA
>NZ_JBJXHJ010000038.1:0-31996 GCF_046487845.1 Pseudomonas sp. PHC1 | reverse complement strand
TGTGTCCCCTTCGTCTAGTGGCCTAGGACACCGCCCTTTCACGGCGGTAACAGGGGTTCGAGTCCCCTAGGGGACGCCACGATTACCCGCTTTGCGGGATTTTATAAGGGTCATTCAATTATTGAATGGCCCTTTTGTTTGTCTGGCGTTTGGCCAAATTCTCTTTTTCCTTAACACTGTGCTTCAGACCAGCGGTCACGCATGTGACTTGCGGAATATTATTATGAGAATAATATTGCTATCGTAATATTCGGAGGCGACGATGAACGACAAGAAAGCTCAAACCCGCGAACGCATTCTCAAGGCCGCCAGTGCTGCACTGATCCAGCGCGGCCCGGCTGAACCGAGCGTGGGCGAAGTGATGGGGGCGGCCGGCCTGACCGTCGGCGGCTTCTACGCGCACTTCGAAAGCAAGGACGCCATGATGCTTGAGGCGTTCAAGCAATTGCTCGGTCGCCGCCGCGACCTGATTGCCGACATGGACAGCGACCTGACCGGTGAAGAACGCCGCGCCCTGGTGGCTGCGTTCTACCTGTCGCGCAAGCATCGCGATTCCAGCGACTCTGCCTGCCCGATTCCGGCCTCCATTGGCGAATTGGGCCGTCTGCCGGAGGCCTTTCGGATCGCGTTGAACGAACACTTGGAATTGATGATTGCGCAGTTGGCGGCAACGCCGGAAGACACCGACAAAGCGTTGGCCGACGTAGCCTTGATGGTGGGTGGCCTGGCGCTCGCAAGAGCGTTGGGCCCTGGGGATTTATCCGATCGATTGCTGCGCGCTGCCAAGTCGGCGGTGCGTTGACCTGAAGGCTACAAGCCCGGGGAGAGAGCGATGAGCACGTTGAAGTGGGTTCGCGGCGTTAATGGCACCTTGGGCTGGTTCGCACCGAAACTGGTGGCGAGCAAAATGCGTTTGGCGTTCATGACGCCGCGCGCGAATGCACCGCGAGACTGGGAATTGCCGCTGCTGGCGAAATCCGAACGCATCACCTTGCGCTTCGGTCTCTCGGCCCTGCGCTGGGGGCAAGGCCCGACTGTTTTGCTGATGCACGGCTGGGAAGGGCGGCCCACCCAGTTTGCCGCGCTGATCACGGCGCTGGTCGAAGCGGGCTACACCGTTGTCGCGCTTGATGGCCCGGCCCACGGCCGTTCCCCGGGGCGTGAAGCCAACGTGGTGCTGTTCGCCCGCGCGATGCTTGAAGCCGCTGCTGAATTACCGCCGCTGCAAGCGGTCATCGGCCATTCCATGGGCGGCGCCAGTGCCATGCTCGCGGTGCAATTGGGCTTGCGTACCGAAACCCTGGTGAGCATCGCCGCTCCGGCGCGGATTCTCGGGGTGTTGCGCGGGTTTGCCCGTTACGTCGGCATGCCGCCCAGAGCTCGTTCAGCGTTCATTCGACAAGTCGAACAGGACGTCGGCATGCGCGCCGCCAACCTCGATGTCGCCCACTATCAACTGGATATGCCAGGCCTGATCGTGCATGCCGAGGACGACACCTTTGTCTCGGTCAAGGAATCCCAACTGATTCACGAGTCCTGGTTCGACAGTCGCCTGTTGCGCCTGGAGGCCGGCGGTCACCAGCGCGTGCTGGCCGACCCTCGGGTGATTGATGGCGTGCTATCACTGCTGGCCGGGCGCAGCCTTCAGGCGCGGCAATCGGCGTAGTCATCCGTTACACTGCCCCGGTTGAATCATCTGACCGGGAGTAGGGCATGGGCTGGGATCGGGCAACGCCGTTTACCATTGATCTGCAAGTGGGCGCCGAGGACATCGACGGGCTGGGCCACGCCAACAACGCGGTCTACGTGACCTGGCTCGAACGCTGCGCCTGGCGCCACTCGCAGCGCCTGGGGCTGGATCTGGTCGAGTACCGGCGCCTGGACCGGGCGATGGCCGTGGTGCGACACGAAATCGACTACCTGGCCGCTGCCTACGAAGGCGATGAACTGCAACTGGCGACCTGGATCGTCGATTGGGACCAGCGTCTGAAAATGACCCGTCACTTCCAGCTGATCCGCCCCAGCGACAACGCCACGCTGCTGCGTGCCCAGACCACTTTCGTCTGCATCGAGCTGTCCACCGGCAGGCCCAAGCGCATGCCCGCCGAGTTCATCGAAGGCTACGGCCCGGCCATACAGACGGCGGACATGGGTTTAGCCCGCGAAACCCAGTAAACTGCCGCACGTTTTTCCTTGAGTGTGTGTTTCCCATGCAAATTGCTCTGGCGCCGATGGAAGGGTTGGTCGACGACATCCTGCGCGATGTTCTGACCCGTGTCGGCGGTATTGACTGGTGCGTGACCGAATTCATTCGGGTCAACGACCAGTTGCTGACCCCAGCCTATTTCCACAAATTCGGCCCTGAACTGCTCAATGGTGCGCGCACGGCTTGCGGTGTGCCATTGCGCGTGCAGTTGTTGGGTTCCGATCCGGTGTGCCTGGCAGAAAACGCGGCGCTGGCTTGCGAGCTGGGCTCTGAAGTGATCGACCTGAACTTTGGTTGCCCGGCCAAGACCGTCAACAAATCCCGTGGCGGTGCGGTACTGCTCAAGGAGCCGGAGCTGCTCAACCGGATCGTCGAGCACGTCCGTCGCGCCGTACCCGCGCACATTCCCGTCACCGCCAAGATGCGCCTGGGTTTCGACAGCCCGGACGGCTCGCTGGTCTGTGCCACGGCACTGGCCGAGGGCGGCGCCGAGCACATCGTGGTTCATGCCCGCACCAAGGTCGACGGCTACAAGCCGCCGGCACATTGGGAGTGGATTCCGCGCGTGCAGGACGTGGTCAAGGTGCCGGTATTTGCCAACGGCGACATCTGGAGCGTCGAAGACTGGCGCCGTTGCCGGGAAATCAGCGGCGTCGAAAACATCATGCTCGGTCGCGGTCTGGTCTCGCGTCCGGATCTGGCCAAACAGATCGCCGCCGCCCGTGCCGGTGAGGAGGTCGTCGAGATGACCTGGGCCGAGCTGATGCCACTGATCCAGGACTTCTGGCTGCAAGCCAAAGCGCAAATGACTGCTCGTCAGTCGCCGGGCCGTTTGAAGCAATGGCTGGCCATGCTGACCCGCAATTATCCTGAGGCCACCGAGCTGTTTACCGTGCTTCGGCGTGAAACCGAGCCGGATCAAGTCTCGCGTTTACTGGGGTTGCCGGTCGCCGAAGCGGCCTGAAAAAATCTTCAAATACGCTCTTGAAAACAAAACGCAGGTCCCTATCTAAGGGTTACGCGATGCCGAATTCGGGTCGCGGAGACAAAAAAACTTGCTGATTGTTTTCAGGAGATTTGAACCATGAGTACTGCATTTTCCCTCGCTCCACTGTTCCGTTCCTCGGTAGGTTTCGACCGTTTCAACGACCTGTTCGAAACGGCCCTGCGCAACGAGCCAGGCAGCACCTATCCGCCTTACAACGTGGAAAAACACGGTGACGATCAATACCGCATCGTCGTGGCGGCGGCCGGTTTCCAGGAAGAAGACCTGGAACTGCAAGTCGAAAAAGGCGTGCTGACCATCAGTGGCGGCAAGCGTGATGCCAACGAAGGCGTTACGTTCCTGCACCAGGGCATTGCCCAGCGTGCATTCAAGCTGTCCTTCCGCCTGGCCGATCACATCGAGATCAAGGCCGCCGGCCTGAGCAACGGTCTGTTGAGCATCGACCTGTTGCGCGTGATTCCGGAAGAGGCGAAAGCCAAGCGCATCCCGATCAACGGGGCGCAGAAGCCGGCGCTGCAACACTGAGTCACTTGCAGAAACAAATCGTCTGAACGGGCGATAAGCCGCTGAATGAAGGCCCCGATACGTCGGGGCCTTTTTTGTGGGCGCAAGAAAACAGCTGTTCGACTTTGCCGGCGGCGGCGGTTTCTCTACAATCCGCCGCAGTGTTGCCGACCCCATCCTTATCGGTCGGCGTGGAGCCTTTTTTCATGGACGATATTCAACAGCGCTGGCTGTGCGCCCTTTCTGCGCCAATGGCAGCGCTCAACACCGGCGCCGGGTACGACGACCCCGCGTTCTGCGACGACCGCTACATCGATCTGAAGGACAGTTGGGGTATCGATGACCGGCGGCAATTGTTCGACATGCTCCAATGGATGACGGACGACGGACATGCCAAGCACCTGAGTGGAGCCTATTCGGCGTGGCAACGTTGTCTGCCGAGTGAATGGCAGCGCTTGCTGGAGCAGCTGACCCCTCGCGAGCGTGTTCTGCATGAGTTTGCCAGTCGCACTTTTGGAGGTTGCGGTCCCGGAGGGATTTTGTCCTGGGACTACGGGCGGATGGGATTTCTCCTGCGTTGCGGGGTGCGCAATCAGTGGATTGATCTGGCCGAAAGCAACTGGCTGCACAGTCGTTTGGCCGTCAGGGCGCAATTTCACTACGGTAGCTGGATGTCCTACTTCAATGGCTTTGTCGTGGGGCGCAGCTTCTGGTGCTGCCTGAACAAGAGCGACGACGAGCTGGCCTGCGAGCTGGAACGGCAGGGGGACAGTGCTCATAACCTGCGGATCGCCCGCGGCCTCGCCCAGAACATCCCGCACTTTCTGTCCGACCTGCCCTGGCACATGGAGATTGATCTGCTGCCCCGTCCGGCATCGCTCAAGGAGTTCGACTGGTCATGAGTTGCTGGATTCGCCTGGGCATCGAGCCCACCTCCGACGAAACCCTGATTCGCGATGCCTACCGCGCACGTCTACCGTCGCATCATCCGGAAACCGATCCGGAAGGATTTCAGGCGCTGCGCATGGCCTACGAAAACGCGTTGCGCCTGGCGCGTGAAGACGAGGAAGAAGCGCTCGAGGAAGAAACTGAAGAGTCAGAGCAGGAGGTTGTCGAGGTCCCGCAGGCGTTCGTGGATTTCTGCGAATTGCTTGACGATCCCGCGCGACGGTTCAATGTCGGGGCATGGCAGGCATTTGTCAGGGCGCTTGATGAGCTGTCGCTGGAACAGCTTGATGAACTCGGTTGGGGGCTCTACCACCGGATGGCTGATGCCGGTCCGCTGTCCTACCGCTGCGCGAATCTGTTGGCCAGGCGAATGGCCTGGGATCAGCAGTTGCTGGATCTGGAATTCGAAGACGCGCGGCGGGTGGAAGCCTTTCTGCAGCGAATCGAAACGCCTGACCCGTTTGATACCGATCTGATGAGCGCCTGGTCAGAGGCTGCGCAGACCGAAACACTCTGGTACGCCCGCAGCCTCGACTTCATTTTCACCCAGCGTCCACTCCATGAGTTTGCCGACTTCGCCAGCCAGCACACCTGTCTGCCGTTGCCGGATGATGCTGCGTTCATCAAGCGTTTGCTGGTGCAGTTCACTCAGGCGGGCATCGGTGCATCGACTTTTTTGCAGTGCTGCGTCGAAAAGCAGCTGGAAGCACCTGATGATGTGGACTGGCTTTACCTGTTGGCGTGTCAGAGCAGTCTGCTGGGGCGGGACGATCAGGCATTGCCGTGCTGGATCAGGCTGTGGAACGAGTTCCGCCATCCGATGGCCGAAAGTCGTCTGCTGGAATTGTGCACCAAGCGGCAACCGACTTTTCTGCCTCTGCTGGTTCAGGCGTTCGATTGTCTGGACGAGTTTTCTCACTGGCCTGCGGATCTCGGGGATGACGCTCAGGTATACGGCAGTCCGTCGCAACGCCCCGAGACGCTGAACCGTTGGTTGGGTGTCGGGCGCTTGAAGCTTAATAGCCTGGCGCAGAGTTTTGTCGATTGGCGCATGACGGGCGATGAACTCCCGTTGCTTGCCCAACTGCTGGGTGAGAATGCCGACAGCCGGCTGCTGCAACTGTACCGGCATGCGTGGGCGCTGCATCGCGGTGATGCGGTCTTGCTGCAGCGGATTCTGGATCAGCCGCTCCCGGTCGATGCGCTCGAATGCCTGGTGCTGAGCGGGTTCAAAGCCCAGGCCGGGCAGCACCTGCGCTGGTTGGAGAATGCGCCGATTGCGCAGGCGATGAGCGCCTTCAGCGAAGCGGATTCAACATCGCAGCAATTGCCGCAGGAGCTGACAAACGGCGCGCTGCACAAGGTCTGTCGCCTGTGGTTGCGTCGCTTGCGGCCCTACAGTGACACCGCCCTGGAGCGCATCGCCGAAGCGTTCAGTTTGGGTGCCGTCAAAGACGACTGTGACCTGTCCGAACTCGATCTGCTTTTTCAGTTGAGCCGTCGCGGGATCGGGTTGCCGCCGGTCGGGCTGGGGGAGGCCGCGTGGGAATGGCACGCTCAAACCATGTTTTTGCTGGCATTGCTGGATCAGCCGGAACGCTGGCTGCAATTGATCGATGGGCAGTGCCTGGAGCGTCTGCCGTTCAATCCGGCTCATCCCTTTAGCCGATTGCAGCCACTGTTGCGCCGTTTGCAACGCGAACAAGGCAATTGCGACGGTTTGCTGGGCTGGCTGCAAGGCAATGATCCGGTACACGGCTTGTTGGTGCAGCAATTGTTCAGCGTGCAGCAGGCCCTCGACAGTGCCCGTCTGCCTGCCAATTCCCTGCTTTACACCTGCATCGAAAGCGATCGCGCTGCATGTGGCGACGACCTGCTGGGTTTGTTGATGTTCTGGGGCGTGCTCTATCACGACCCGAGCCTGAGCGCCGAGCAACATCGTGCGTTGTTGCAATCCATCGCGGCGGTCAGTTGCGAGGACGACTGGTTCGAAGGGTTTCGTGACGGCTTGATCAAGGGCGAGCCGGTGTGGCCGCCGCGCAAGGTGTTGACGGATTTCGGGGTCGACAAACTGTTGGCGTACGAGTCTCTCGATGCGCTCAAGGCCATGGTTCGCTATGGCGCTGCCGGTGTGCCGACAACGCGAGTGCTGCGCCAATTGCAGCAGGGCAAGGATGACGTGCAGAACAGTATCGGCTTGCGCCTGGCGCTGTGTGCCTTACTGTCCTGGTCGGAGCGTTTGATGCTGGCCAACAGTGATATTCAGCCGGTGCCGGCTGGGGCGATCTGGCGCCTGGGCTCGCGGCTGGGGCGCAAGGCTTTTATCGCTCAGGTTCTGGGGTGTGTGGTGATTGCGCCGGTGGCAGGGCTGATCAGCGGTACCACGTTCTTAGGCATTCTGATTCTGTTATTCAGTGTTCTGTTGTTATTCGGCGCCACTCTGCGTCGTTTGCACGACATGGGGCGAGGTTTGCCCACGTTGCTGATATTCATGGCCCTGTCGCCGGTCTTGCCATTCCTGCCGCTGCTGCTGTTCGGCTTTCCCGGTGACAAGTTGCCCAACCGGTATGGCGTGCCGCCGGACAGCGGCGGTGGCGAGATGCTGTCCGGTGGCCTGCAGGCTGCTCTGCGGCGACTCAACGGCTAGAGGCGCAACTGGTCCAGCGCCTTGTTGAGTTCCGAGCGGTGGCTGGCGATCTCTGCCGGCTGCTGCCCGCCGAGTACCCTGGTGAAGTTGTGCAGCCACTCGGCAATGTGTTCGCGCTGTGTGCCCAGACTCTGCATCCATGCCCGCTCCAGGCGGGCCAGCAGTGTGCGGTTGGGCAATGCATCGCGTGGATGGACCTTCAGTGTTGACAGTCGGTTATGGCTGTCTCTGCGCGCTTGCTCATCCAGTCCGGTGGGACTGCGGTCGATACTGTGGCTGTGGCGTTCGCCGGTCTCGAGCAGCGTGACGTCGACTTCGAGCAAACCGTTGATGTCGTAACTGAAGCGTACGTCCAGCTCCTGAATGTTATCGGTGGGCGTCAAGGTGACATCGAAAGCGTCAATGAGGATGTTGTCACGTACCCACGGCCGCTCACCCTGGTAAACGGCAATGCGGATCAGCTCCTGCCGCGGATGGGTGGTGTGGTAGCGCTCTACCCGTGACGTCGGGATGATGGTGTTGCGTTCGATGATCGGCGAAAAGGCGCCGTCGATGCCTTTGCCACGCATGGTCGCGATGCCCAGCGTATACGGGCAGACATCGGTCAGGATCAGTTCTTCGATCGCACCATCGCGTGCCTTGCAGGCCGCTTGCGTGGCAGCACCGAGCGCGACGATCGTGTCCGGATCAAGATGCCGGTAAGGCAGGCGTCCGAACAGGGTGGCGACCAACTGTTGTACCGCAGGCATCCGCGTCGCCCCACCCACCAGCACCAGACTGTCGAGATCCCGTGGTTTCAGGCGCGCATCGCGCAGGGCCTGTTCGATCGGCGCGCGCAGCCGTGTCAGCAAGGGTTCCCAGATCTTCACGGCAGCGGCTTCGTCCAGCGACCATTCGTACAGTTTGTCAGCATGGCGCCAGTTCAACGATTGAGTGCCTTCGCCGAGTTTGCATTTGAGTTGTTCCAGGGCATCACCCAGGCTGGCCATGCCTTGCGGATCAATCATCGACGGGGTCAGCTGCCAGTTTTTCAGACAGGCATTCAGCAGGGCAGCGGTAAAGTCTTCGCCACCCAAAAAGTTGTCGCCGGTGGACGCATGCACCTCGATCAGCGGCAGTGCATATTCCAGCACCGTGACATCGAACGTCCCGCCGCCCAGGTCGAAGATCAGCGTGCGTTCGAACTTCTGCTCGTGTAGCCCGTACGCCATCGCGGCGGCGGTTGGCTCGTTGATCAGTCGGGAAACCTTCAGGCCTGCCAGTTCGGCGGCAAACAGGGTGCGTTTGCGTTGCTCGTCACTGAAATACGCCGGCACGGAAATCACCGCTTCAGCCACCGGCTGGCCGAGAAAAGCCTCGGCGTCCTGCTTGAGTGAGCCAAGTACCAAGGCCGATAACTCTTCCGGGCTGAAGGTTTGTGTGCCGAGTTCGATTTTCCTGTCGCTGCCCATGAAGCGCTTGAACGCGGCGGCTGTGCGTTCCGGGTGGGTCGTCAGGCGTGCGCGGGCGGCCTTGCCGACCAGAATGGTCTCGTCTTCATCGAGGCTGACCACCGACGGGGTCAGCACCTCGCCAAGGGCGTTGGGGATCAATCGGGCCTGACCGTCCTGCCAGACGGCGATCAAACTGTTGGTGGTACCAAGGTCAATGCCCAGCAGGGCCGGGCGGGGAAGGGTTGCATCCTGCATGATCGATCTCGAAACAGCGCGAAAAAACGCGACCCTACAGGTTGCCGCCAACCCTGGCAATTACCGGCCCGGGGTCAATGCCCGGGGGAAGTAACCGCAGATGTCAGGTCATTCCAACAATCCCTTCAGCCCCTCCAGCGGCAACGGCCGGCTGTGCAGATAACCCTGATACAAATGGCAACCCAACCCTTGCAGAAAGGCCAGTTGTTGCGGGGTTTCCACGCCTTCGGCGATCACTTTCAGTCCCAGGCTGCGGGCCATGGCGACGATGGCGCGGATGATCTCGGCGTCGTTGGGGTCGGTGGTGGCGTCGCGGATGAACGACTGATCGATCTTCAGCGTGTCCACCGGCAACCGTTTCAGGTACGTCAGCGATGAATAACCGGTGCCGAAATCGTCCATGGCAAAACTCACGCCGAGTTTTTTCAGGCGGCGCATTTTGCTGATGGTGTCTTCCAGGTTCTGAATGACGATGCCTTCAGTGATTTCCAGTTTCAGCAGCGAGCAGGGCAGGCCGTGGCTGCTCATGCTGTGTTCGATGCGCTCGACGAAGTCGTTCTGGCGGAATTGCCGGGGACTGATGTTCACGCACAGGCTGAAGGCCAAAGGATCGATCAGCTTTTCGGCGATCAATTGCTTGAAGGCTTCGCACGCCTCATCGAGGATCCAGGTGCCGACCTCCAGAATCAGCCCGCTGTCTTCCAGCACCTTGATGAACTCGGTGGGCGATTGCGCGCCGAGTTCCGGGTGATTCCAGCGCACCAGGGCTTCGGCGCCGATGATGCGATTGTCCCGGGCGTCCACTTGCGGTTGGTAATGCACGTCAAATTCGCCACGGGACAGCGCCAGGCGCAGGTCGGTCTCCATGCGCAGCCGTTCGCTGGCCGCTTTCTGCATGGTGTTGTGGTACATCTGCGTGGTATTGCGCCCCGAATCCTTGGCGCGGTACAGCGCAATGTCGGCGCGTTTGAGCAGGTCGGTCGGGGTCGAGCCGTGATCGGGAATCAGCGCCACGCCGATGCTCGGCGTCACTTGCAGGCGCTGGCCGTCGAGGAACATTGGCTCCGACAACAGTTCGCGAATGGTGTCGGCCAGTTCGCGTACTTGCGTGCTGACCTCGTTGCGCGTGCCTTCCAGGCCGCTGAGCAGCACCACGAATTCATCGCCCCCAAGCCGCGCCACGGTGTCTTCCATGCGCACGCTGGCTTCAAGCCGCGCGGTGATGATTTTCAGCACCGTGTCGCCGACCGGGTGACCCAGCGAGTCGTTGATGTGCTTGAAGTGATCCAGATCGAGAAACAGCAGTGCGCCGCGCAGGTTGTGGCGCTTGAGCAGGGCGATCTGCTGGCTCAGGCGATCCATCAGCAACGCGCGGTTGGGCAGGTTGGTCAGCGGATCGTGATAGGCCAGATGGCGGATCTGCGCCTCGGCGTTCTTCAGCAGGCTGACATCCCGTGCGGTGAGCAACAGGCAGGCGGTTTCATTGAGGGTAATCGGCTCGACCGAAACTTCCACCGTCAGGATCTCGCCGCGCTTGTTGCGCCCGAGCATTTCCTGGTGGTGCACACGGCCCTTGATCTGTAGCTCGGCAAGCAGGGCCGAACGTTGCTTTTCCTCGGCCCATATGCCGACCTGATACACGGTTTTGCCCACCACTTCGTCGGCGCGATAGCCGGTGAGGCGGCAGAAACCGTCGTTGACCTCCAGATAGCGCCCGGTGTCGCGCTCGGTGATGGTGATGGCGTCGGGACTGGAGTGGAACGCCTTGGCGAATTTCTCTTCGCTGGCCTTGAGCGCCGCTTCCGAGCGCTGTTGCTGGGTGATGTCGCGCAGCGTGGTGACGATGCAGGGCTGGTTGCCGACGCTGATCTGGCGGCTGGAAATCACGCAGGTCAGCGATTGGCCGTCCTTGTGCTGGACGATGATCGCGACATTGCTCAGGCCCTGTTCGCGGATCACCCGTTCGATGCGTTGCAGGCTTTTCGCCGAGGCGTCCCACAGGCCGATTTCCTCGGCGGTGTGGCCGATGACATCGGCGGCGCTCCAGCCAAAGGTCTGGGAGAAGCTGGAGTTGATCTCGATGAATTCCCCGGTTTCCTGGCGCGTGACGCAGATCGGGTCGGGGCTGACCTGAAACAGCGTGGCGAATTTCTCTTCCGAGGCCACCAGCCGTTGTTCGCGCTCGACCTGATCGGTGATGTCCAGCAGGGTGCCGGCCATCCGCAGCGGTACGCCGTTGTCGTCGCGATAGAGGCGGGCACGGCTTTCGAGGTAGCGCGAGCTGCCGTCCGGCAGTTGCACGCGGTATGTCAGCTGATAATTGCCCGCCGGGCCTTCGCGCAGGCTGCGATAGGCGTCGCGCATGCTGTCGCGCTCTTCGCCGGGGACACCCTCGAAAAACTCTTCGAACGACTCATGAAACGGTTTCGGCTCCAGACCGTGTAATTGCGCAGCGCGGGCCGAGCCGTAGAGCATGCCGCTGGGAATGTGCCAGTCCCAGGTGCCGAGCTGCGCCGAGTCCAGCGCCAGGTCGAGGCGTTCCTGGCTGTCTTTTAAGGCATGTTCGGCGGCTTTGCGTTCGGTGGTGTCGAGAAAGGTGCTGAGCAGATACGGCTGGCCTTCGAGCTCGACCTTTTGCGCGCTGAGGATGCCGTCGTGGATCTGACCGTTGCTGGCGCGAAACTGCACCTCCATGCTGACCAGTTCGCCCTTGGCCTTGGTCTTCTTGACCAGCTCCGCCCGTTGCTCGGGATGTACCCACAGGCCAAGTTCCAGGGTGGTACGACCGATGGCACTCTGCACCGGCCAGCCGAACAGGCTTTCGAAATACTGGTTGGCTTCGCTGATCAGGCCGTCTTCCTGGCGGGTCAGCAGCACCATGTTCGGGCAGAGATGAAACAGTGTCGCGAAACGTTTCTCCGAACTGCTGAGGGCCTGTTCCCGTTGCCGCTGGTGGGTGATTTCACGGATCACCCCGATCATTCGGGGGCGGCCGTGTTTGTCCGGCAGCAGACTGCCGTTGATTTCCAGCCAGTGCAGGCTACCGTCGGGCCAGCGGATGCGGTGGTGCATCGCCTGTTCCAGCGGTGCACCGGCAATCACCGCGTGGAACGCGCGAATGGTTTTTGCCCGGTCTTCCGGCGGCAGCAGGTCGAGGTATTCGAGGTCTTCGGGCAGCGGTTGCCGCGGATCGAAGCCGAACAAGGCCTGAGTGCCGCGCGACCAACTGATCTGCCCGCGCTCGATGTCCCAGTACCAGGCGCCTAGCCGGGCACCGTTGAGCGCCGCGAGCAATTGCGGCGCGCTCTCCCAGCTCTGCTCGGATCGCCGTGGATCAATGGCCTGAATACGCGGCATCGGCGGAATACGGTCAACAGATTTCGGCATTGTTAAGGGGCCTTGAGCTGATTTGGGCGTTTGACACAGGGGCGGCAGCTCTATAGGAGTAGCACAAGTTAGCCGAGAGTCCCTGGCAGATCGATTTGAGCGTCCAGCAGGGCCATAAACGCCCGTGCAGCATTCGACAGCGTCCTTTCAGTGTGCAGGATATAGCCTAGCTGGCGACTGAGCTGTATGCCCGGTAAAGGTATGCGCGCCACTTGATCATCGAGCATGGTGCGCGGCAAAACGCTCCAGGCCAGGCCGATCGACACCATCATCTTGATGGTTTCCAGGTAGTTGGTGCTCATGGCGATGTTCGGCGTCAGGCCCTGAGCCTCGAACAGCCGCTGCACAATATGGTGGGTAAAAGTGTTGCCGCCGGGGAAAACCGCCGGATGGCCGGCAATGTCCGCCAATGTGACGGCACCGTTGCTGATCAACGAATGTTCCGGGGCGACCACGAAATCCAGCGGGTCATCCCAGACGGGCGTGGCCTTGACCAGTGTGTGCGGCTCCGGCGCCAGGGTGATGACTGCCAGTTCTGCCCGACCGTGGAGAATTTCCTCGTAGGCCACTTCCGAATCGAGGAACTGAATATCCAGCGCCACCTGTGGGTAGCGGCGGGTGTATTCCCTCAACAGGGGTGGCAAACGGTGCAGGCCGATGTGGTGACTGGTGGCCAGGGTCAGACGACCGGTGACTTCGCCGGTCAGGTTGGTCAGGGCGCGGCGGGTGTCGTCGAGCACGTTGAGAATCTGATAAGCCCTTGGCAGCAAGGCCCGTCCGGCCTCGGTCAGGCCCACTTCACGACCGAGCCGGTCGAACAGCCGTACATTCAATTGCTGCTCCAGGCCGGCGATGCGTTTGCTGATCGCCGGTTGCGTCAGGTGCAGCCGTTCGCCGGCGCCGGAGAAGCTGCCGGTCTCGGCAATCGCGATAAAAGCATTGAGGTTGGCCAGGTCCATATTCGTATTCCAGTTGGTTATCCAAAGCATAAAAAATATGAATTTGAGTTATTTAATCTAACCCCATAGGATCGGCCTCACAAGCCAAAGGGTTATTGATAAGCCCAGGGCATAGAAACAAGCTGATGAGGAACCGTCTGATGGCCGGCAAAACGCTCTACGACAAGCTCTGGGATTCGCATTTGGTCAAGCAGCGCGACGATGGCTCGGCGCTGATCTATATCGATCGTCACATCATCCACGAAGTGACCTCGCCGCAAGCCTTTGAAGGCCTGCGTCTGGCCGGGCGCAAACCGTGGCGCATCGATGCCAACATCGCCACCCCGGACCACAACGTACCGACCACCCCGGAGCGCAAGGGCGGCATCGAAGCCATTGCCGACCAGGTCTCGCGTTTGCAGGTTCAGACCCTCGACGACAACTGCGATGAATATGGCATCGTCGAGTTCAAGATGAATGACGTGCGCCAGGGCATCGTCCACGTGATCAGCCCGGAGCAGGGCGCCACTTTGCCGGGCATGACCGTGGTCTGCGGCGATTCCCACACATCGACCCACGGCGCATTCGGCGCTTTGGCGCACGGTATCGGCACTTCCGAGGTTGAGCACGTGCTCGCCACCCAGTGCCTGGTCGCCAAGAAAATGAAAAACATGCTGGTGCGCGTCGAAGGTCAGTTGCCGTTCGGCGTGACCGCCAAGGACATCGTCCTCGCCGTCATTGGCAAGATCGGCACCGCCGGCGGTAACGGCCATGCCATCGAGTTCGCCGGCAGCGCGATCCGTGACCTGTCCATCGAAGGCCGCATGACCATCTGCAACATGTCCATCGAAGCTGGCGCCCGCGTGGGTCTGGTGGCGGCGGACCAAAAGACCGTGGATTACGTCAAGGGTCGTCCGTTCGCACCGAAAGGCGCCGAGTGGGATCTGGCTGTCGAGTCCTGGAAAGACCTGGTGTCCGACGCCGACGCGCATTTCGACACCGTGGTCGAGCTCGACGCCGCGCAGATCAAGCCGCAAGTCAGCTGGGGCACTTCGCCGGAAATGGTCCTGGCCGTTGATCAGAACGTGCCGGACCCGGCTAAAGAAATGGATCTGGTCAAGCGCGACTCGATCGTTCGCGCCTTGAAATACATGGGGTTGACTGCCAATCAGGCGATCACCGACATCCAGCTCGACCGCGTATTCATCGGCTCCTGCACCAACTCGCGGATCGAAGACTTGCGCGCTGCGGCCGTGATCGCCAAGGGCCGCAAGGTCGCGTCGACCATCAAGCAGGCCATTGTGGTGCCGGGCTCGGGTCTGGTGAAGGCCCAGGCCGAGGCCGAAGGTCTGGACAAGATCTTCCTCGAAGCCGGTTTCGAGTGGCGCGAGCCGGGTTGCTCGATGTGCCTGGCGATGAACCCGGACCGTTTGGAGTCCGGCGAGCACTGCGCCTCGACCTCCAACCGTAACTTCGAAGGCCGTCAGGGCGCCGGTGGTCGTACCCACCTCGTCAGCCCGGCCATGGCCGCTGCGGCGGCGGTGAACGGTCGTTTCATCGACGTTCGTGAATTGATCTGAGGAGCGCAGCATGAAAGCTTTTACCCAGCACACCGGCCTTGTCGCACCGTTGGATCGTGCCAACGTCGACACCGACCAGATCATTCCGAAGCAGTTTCTGAAGTCGATCAAACGCACCGGTTTCGGCCCGAACCTGTTCGACGAATGGCGTTACCTCGATGTGGGTCAGCCGTATCAGGACAACTCCAAGCGCCCGCTGAACAAGGAATTCGTACTCAACGCCGAGCGTTATCAAGGCGCCAGCGTATTGCTGGCCCGTGAGAACTTCGGTTGCGGCTCCAGCCGTGAGCACGCGCCGTGGGCGCTGGAAGAATACGGTTTTCGCAGCATCATCGCGCCGAGCTACGCCGACATTTTCTTCAACAACAGCTTCAAGAACGGCTTGCTGCCGATCATCTTGAGCGACGAAGAAGTCGATGAGCTGTTCAAGCAGGTCGAGGCCGAGCCGGGCTATCAGTTGCAGATCGATCTGCACGAGCAGACCGTGACCAGCCCGAACGGCAAGGTTTACCGCTTCGAGATCGACGCCTTCCGCAAACACTGCCTGCTCAATGGCCTGGACGACATCGGCCTGACCTTGCAGGACGGCGATGCGATTGCCGCGTTCGAAGCCAAACATCGCGCGAGTCAGCCGTGGTTGTTCCGCGACGCGTGAATCTGAAAGGTTGAAACCCAGAAAAGGACGTACCCATGACCAGCACCGCCCACAGTCAGGTTGTACAGAAGCAGTTCGGTGATCAGGCCGCCGCCTACCTGAGCAGCGCCGTTCACGCTCAAGGCACTGAATTTGCGCTGCTGCAGGCTGAGCTGGCGGGGCAGGGCGAGGCACGGGTGCTGGATCTGGGTTGTGGCGCCGGGCACGTGAGTTTTCACGTCGCCCCGTTGGTGAAGGACGTGGTGGCCTACGACCTGTCGCAGCAGATGCTCGACGTGGTCGCCGCCGCGGCCGTTGATCGCGGCTTGAGCAACGTGTCCACGGTCAACGGCGCCGCCGAGCGCCTGCCGTTCCCCGATGGCGAATTCGACTTCGTGTTCAGCCGTTATTCGGCGCACCATTGGAGCGACCTCGGCGTGGCCTTGCGCGAAGTGCGTCGCGTGCTGAAGCCGGGTGGCGTGGCGGCGTTCATTGATGTGCTGTCGCCGGGCAGCCCGCTGTTCGACACCTACCTGCAGAGCGTCGAAGTGCTGCGCGACACCAGCCATGTGCGCGATTATTCGGCCGGTGAGTGGTTGCGCCAGGTCAGCGAGGCCGGTCTGCACACTCGCAGCACCACGCGTCAGCGCCTGCGTCTGGAGTACAGCAGCTGGGTCGAGCGCATGCGCACACCCGAAGTGATGCGCGCCGCGATCCGCCAGTTGCAGCAATCGATGGGCAACGAAGTACGCGAATATTTTGAGATTGAGGCCGATGGTTCGTTCAGTACGGATGTACTGGTGCTCTGGGCCGAAAAGTAAGTTTCGAACGACAAGCATTTTTCCCGGCGCGCCCGTCGACGGCGCACCGACTGAAGACACGAGGAAAGCATGAGCAAGCAGATTCTGATTCTCCCAGGCGACGGTATTGGTCCGGAAATCATGGCCGAAGCGGTCAAGGTGCTGGCGTTGGCCAACGACAAGTACAGCCTGGGCTTCGAGCTGAGCCATGACGTGATCGGTGGTGCCGCCATCGACAAGCACGGCGTGCCGCTGGCCGACGAAACCCTCGATCGCGCCCGTGCCGCCGACGCCGTGCTGCTGGGTGCCGTGGGCGGCCCGAAATGGGACGCCATCGAACGTGACATCCGCCCTGAGCGCGGTCTGCTGAAAATCCGTGCGCAACTGGGCCTGTTCGGCAACCTGCGCCCGGCGATCCTGTACCCGCAACTGGCCGAGGCTTCGAGCCTGAAGCCGGAAATCGTTGCCGGCCTGGACATCCTGATCGTCCGTGAGCTGACCGGTGGCATCTATTTCGGCGCGCCACGCGGCACCCGCACCCTGGAAAACGGCGAGCGCCAGTCCTACGACACCCTGCCGTACAGCGAAAGCGAAATCCGCCGCATCGCCCGCGTCGGTTTCGACATGGCCCGCGTACGTGGCAAGAAGCTGTGCTCGGTGGACAAGGCCAATGTGCTGGCGTCCAGCCAACTGTGGCGCGAAGTGGTCGAGCAGGTGGCCAAGGACTACCCGGACGTCGAGCTGAGCCACATGTACGTCGACAACGCCGCCATGCAACTGGTGCGAGCACCAAAGCAGTTCGATGTGATCGTCACCGACAACATGTTCGGCGACATCCTGTCCGATGAAGCTTCGATGCTCACCGGCTCCATCGGCATGCTGCCGTCGGCCTCGCTGGACGCCAACAACAAGGGCATGTACGAGCCTTGCCACGGTTCGGCACCGGATATCGCCGGCCAAGGCATCGCCAATCCGCTGGCGACCATCCTGTCGGTGTCGATGATGCTGCGTTACAGCTTCAATCTGCACGAAGCGGCCGATGCCATCGAGAAAGCGGTCAGCGTGGTGCTGGATCAAGGTCTGCGCACCGGCGATATCTTTTCGACCGGTTGCACTAAAGTCGGTACGCAGGAAATGGGTGACGCAGTAGTCGCCGCGCTGCGGAATCTGTAATCTCTCGGGCCCGCTGCGAAATTCAATACAAAGCAGCGGCCCACTTTTCAAGAAGGTGTAGTTGCGATGAAACGTGTAGGTCTGATCGGTTGGCGCGGCATGGTCGGTTCCGTGCTCATGCAGCGGATGCTGGAAGAGCAGGATTTCGATCTTATCGAGCCGGTGTTTTTCACCACTTCCAATGTCGGTGGCCAAGGCCCGTCCGTGGGCAAGGACATTGCTCCGCTCAAGGACGCTTACAGCATTGAAGAGCTGAAGACCCTCGACGTGATCCTGACCTGCCAGGGCGGCGACTACACCAGCGAAGTGTTCCCGAAGCTGCGCGAAGCCGGCTGGCAGGGTTACTGGATCGACGCGGCCTCGAGCCTGCGGATGAACGACGACGCCGTCATCATCCTCGATCCGGTCAACCGCAAGGTCATCGACCAGCAGCTCGACGCGGGCACCAAGAACTACATCGGCGGCAACTGCACCGTCAGCCTGATGCTGATGGGCCTGGGCGGTCTGTTCGAGGCCGGCCTGGTCGAGTGGATGAGCGCCATGACCTATCAGGCGGCCTCCGGTGCCGGCGCGCAGAACATGCGTGAACTGATCAAGCAGATGGGCGCGACCCACGCCGCTGTCGCCGATCAACTGGCCGATCCGGCCAGTGCGATCCTCGACATCGACCGCCGTGTGGCCGAAGCCATGCGCAGCGATGCGTACCCGACCGAAAACTTCGGCGTACCGCTGGCCGGCAGCCTGATCCCGTGGATCGACAAGGAACTGCCGAACGGCCAGAGCCGCGAAGAGTGGAAGGCCCAGGCCGAGACCAACAAGATCCTCGGTCGCTTCAAGAGCCCGATCCCGGTCGACGGCATCTGCGTGCGCATCGGCGCCATGCGTTGCCACAGCCAGGCGCTGACCATCAAGCTGAACAAGGATGTGCCGATCGCCGACATCGAAGGGCTGATCAGCCAGCACAACCCTTGGGTCAAACTGGTGCCGAACAACCGTGACATCAGCATGCAGGAGCTGAGCCCGACGAAAGTTACCGGTACCCTCAACGTGCCGGTCGGTCGTCTGCGCAAGCTGAACATGGGTTCGCAGTTCGTTGGTGCTTTCACCGTCGGCGACCAACTGCTGTGGGGCGCGGCCGAGCCGCTGCGTCGCATGCTGCGGATCCTGCTTGAGCGTTGATCGCTTGATGCCATGAAAGAACCCGTGCCTTGTGAGAGGCGCGGGTTTTTTTGTATCTGCCGATCGTTCCCATGCTCTGCGTGGGAATGCAGCCATGGACGCTCCGCGTCCGCTCTTCGTGGCGGGCGCGAATTGCCTGTGTGCGACTCACCCGGTAAAGTGCCGCTCCCCCCGTTTCGCCAGAGGTAGCAACATGACCCAGACCCTTGATATTGCCGTGATCGGCGCCACCGGTACTGTCGGCGAAACCCTCGTACAGATTCTCGAGGAGCGCGACTTCCCGGTCGGCAACCTGCACTTGCTGGCGAGCAGTGAATCCGCCGGCAGCTCGGTGCTGTTTCGCAACAAGAACGTGAGAGTGCGTGAGGTCGATGAGTTCGATTTCAGCAAGGTCAAGCTGGCGTTCTTCGCCGCCGGCCCGGCCATCACCCTGAGTTACGCCGCCCGCGCTCACGCGGCGGGCTGCTCGCTGGTCGATCTGTCCGGCGCCTTGCCGGCGGATCAAGCGCCGCAAGTGGTGCCGGAGGCCAACGCCGATGTGCTGGCCGGTTTGAAAGTGCCGTTCCGGGTCAGCAGCCCGAGCCCGTCGGCCACCACGCTGGCCGTGGTGTTGGCACCGCTGGTCGATCTGATCGACCTGCAATACGTGCATGTCACGGCCAATCTGGCGGTTTCCGCTCAGGGTCGTGAAGCCGTGACCGAGCTGGCGCGCCAGACCGCCGAGCTGCTGAACATGCGTCCGCTGGAGCCGACATTCTTCGACCGACAGATGGCTTTCAACCTGCTGGCTCAGGTCGGTACGCCTGATGCGCAAGGTCATACACTGCTGGAAAAGCGCCTGGTGCGCGAGCTGCGTCAGGTGCTGGCCAAGCCTTTATTAAAGATTTCCGCAACTTGCGTTCAAGCCCCGGTGTTTTTTGGCGATAGCTTTAGCGTGACCTTGCAGTCAGCGAGCGCGGTCGACCTGGAAAAGGTCAATGCTGCGCTTGAAGAGGCCGAGGGCATCGAGCTGGTCGAGGCCGGCGATTATCCGACCGCTGTCGGTGACGCGGTGGGGCAGGACGTGGTCTACGTCGGGCGGGTGCGCGCCGGTGTCGACGAACCGTCGGAACTTAATCTGTGGCTGACGTCAGATAACGTACGCAAAGGTGCGGCCCTCAACGCGGTGCAAGTCGCCGAGTTGTTGATAAAAGACCTGCTGTAAAAGATACTTGGCAACAATTTGTCGACTGATTCTAGCCGGGCGCTATGCTTGGCCAGATCGCTTGATGACGCAACACCCTCCGGGACTTTCCGGGGCATCAAAGAAATGATCGCGCGCGGCATGCTGTCGTCGTCGCGCGCAATGCCTTACGGCAGCGACAATCAACATCTTCTCGCTGGCCGAGGAACGTTCAAACAAAGGAAGAGGCTATGGTTCAAGTTCGCAAACTGGTGTTAGCAATAGCGGCCGCCTCGGCGCTGTCCTCCGGTATGGCGCATGCCCTCGGGCTCGGGGAGCTGACCCTGAAGTCGACCCTGAACCAGCCGCTGGTGGCGGAAATCGAGCTGCTCGATGTCAAGGACCTGACCGCTGCCGAAGTGGTGCCGAGCCTGGCTTCGCCGGAAGATTTCGCCAAGGCCGGCGTTGATCGGCAGGCCTTCCTCAATGATCTGACCTTCACCCCGGTGCTCAACGCCAGCGGCAAAAGCGTGCTGCGCGTAACGTCGAGCAAGCCGCTGTCGGAGCCGATGGTGAAATTCCTCGTGCAAGTGATGTGGCCGAACGGCCGTCTGCTGCGTGATTACAGCGTGCTGCTGGATCCGTCGAAATTCTCGCCACAGACCGCTGATGCCGCCGCCCAGCCTGCGCCGGCGCAAACCATCACCGCACCGACCACCGGCGCCACGCATTCCACTCATACCACCACGCCGCGCGACACCCTGTGGGAAATCGCCGCGAAGGCGCGCACCGGCGGTTCGGTGCAGCAGACCATGCTGGCGATTCAGGCCTTGAACCCGGACGCGTTCATCGGCGGCAACATCAACCGCCTGAAAACCGGTCAGGTGCTGCGTCTGCCGGATCAGGTGCAAAGCACCGCGCTGCCGCAATCCAAGGCGATTGCCGAAGTCGCCGCGCAGAACGAAGCCTGGCGCCAGGGCCGTCGTTATGTGGCCAAACCCGGCACTGGTCAGCAGCAGCTCGATGCGACCAATCGTGGTCGTGGCAATACTGGTGCTGCGCAAAACGCCAGGGACAACCTGAGCCTGGTTTCCGCCGAAAGCGCCAAGGCGCGTGGCAAGGGCCCGGCCGGCGATGCCAAGGCCCTGAGCAACAAACTGGCGGTGACCCAGGAAAGTCTCGACGCCACCCGTCGTGACAACGAAGAACTGAAAAGCCGCATGGCCGATCTGCAAAGTCAGCTGGACAAGCTGCAACGCCTGATCGAACTGAAGAACAATCAACTGGCGAAAATGCAGGCCGAAGGCTCGGGTGCCGCGCCAGCCGCCGCGACTGCGCCAGTGGTGCCGGCGATCACCGCGGAACTGGCCGCCACGCCACCGGCCAGTCCGACAGAGGCGGCCCCGACCGCGCCTGAGGCTGCCGCTCCGACTCCGGTCGAGCCGGTGGTCGAGCCTGTGGTTGAAACGACGCCGGCCGCCGATGACCAAAAAACCTTCAACGAACTGCTGACCAATCCGATCCTGTTGGGTCTGGTCGGTGGCGGCGCGGTGGTTCTGCTGCTCCTGCTGTTGCTGCTGGCCCGTCGCCGCAAGGCGCAACAGGAAGCCGAAAAACACCTGCGCATGGCCCGTGCCCTGGAAGAGCAATCCTTCTCCCAGGACCTTGATCTGCCGGAAAGCAGCTTCGAGGGTCTGGAAGTGCCGGCGGCCAGCGTCAAGCTGGCTCCGGCTCCGGCTCCGGCTCCTGCTGCCGCTGCTGTGGTTGCACCGGTGGTGATGGCCGAGCCGATCGCCGCGCCGCTGGTGGCGCCGGCCGCCGAGCGTTCCGACGACGTGCTGGACAAGGCGCAGTCGCACATCGACGGCGGTCGTTTGAATCAAGCCGCCGCGTTGCTGGAGGAGGGCGTGAGCCTGGAGCCGCAGCGTAGCGATCTGCGCCTGAAACTGATGGAAGTCTACGGTCGCCAGGGTGATCGTGATGCGTTCGTCGGTCAGGAGCGCCAGCTGGTTGCCAATGGCGACAACTTCGCCAAGGTCGAAGAACTCAAAAGCCGCTTCCCGGCCATGGCGGTCGTCGCGGCCAGCGGTCTGGCGGCAGCGGCCATGGCCGCCGAACTGGACGCCGAATACGTCAAGGAGCTGCTGCTTGACGAGCCCGAAGCGCCTGCTGCAACAGATGACGAGCTGGACAGCGCTTTCGACCTGAGCCTCGACGATCTCGACAACATCACACCCGTAGAGCCTGCGGCTGCGGCAGTCGAACTGGACGCGTTCCCGACTGACGACGATCTGAGCTTCGAGTCGGTGCTGCAACAGCAGACCGATATCAAGGAAAACCTCGACGATCTGTCGGACTTTGACCTGGATCTGGACCTCGGTGCCGATCCTGCGCCTGCGCCGGTCGAGCTGGCAGACGATGATTTCCTGCTGGATCTGGACGAAGGTGTGAAGGATCTGCCGTTGGTCGAAACCCCGGCCGTGGCCGATGTACCGCAAGATGATCTGGAACTGCCCGCCGATTTCGATCTGTCCCTGGCCGACGAAATGGACGCGGCGCCAGCCGAGCCGGATGCGTTCGCCGCCGAACTGGACGACGTCAACGCCGAGTTGGATCGTCTGTCAGGCAACCTCGGCGAGCCAAGCTTCACCGAGGCCGATGCGGCGCTGGGTGATGATCTGGGCGACGACGAGTTCGACTTCCTGTCCGGCACCGACGAAGCCGCGACCAAACTCGATCTGGCGCAGGCCTACATCGACATGGGCGACAACGACGGCGCGCGTGACATCCTCAATGAAGTCATCAGCGAGGGTAACGACAAGCAGAAGAGCGAAGCGAGCGAAATGCTTTCGCATCTGGCCTGAGTCGGCCGTCAGCGGTAAACAAAACGGCAGCCCATGAGGCTGCCGTTTTGTTTGGGTCTGGTTTCCCCGTCCCGCCGCCTTATAATGCCCGCCTTTGTAGATCAGCAGGCTGTCCCGACTTGGCAAACATAGATAACCCGGCCGCCGAAATGGCACCCGAAGGCTTTTTCCGCGTCGCGCTGGGCGTTGAATACAAGGGCTCGCGCTACAGCGGCTGGCAGCGCCAGTCCACCGGTGTGCTCACCGTGCAGGAAACCCTGGAAAAAGCCCTGTCGAAGGTCGCCGATTCGCCTATCTCGCTGCAATGCGCCGGGCGCACCGACGCCGGTGTGCATGCCTGCGGGCAAGTCGTGCATTTCGACACCCAGGTCGACCGTTCGCTGAAAGCCTGGGTCATGGGCGCCAACATCAATCTGCCCCACGACATCAGCGTCAGTTGGGCGAAGGTCATGCCGGCGCATTTCCATGCGCGATTCAAGGCGATCGCCCGGCGCTATCGCTACGTGATCTACAACGATCAGATCCGTCCGGCGCATCTCAATGAAGAAATCACCTGGAATCACCGTCCGCTGGACGTCGAGCGCATGGCCGCGGCCGCGCAGTACCTGATCGGTACCCATGATTTCAGTGCCTTCCGTGCCGGCCAGTGCCAGGCCAAGTCGCCGATCAAGCAGATGCATCATCTGCGCGTGACCCGTCACGGCAAAATGATCGTTCTGGACATCCGCGCCAACGCGTTCCTGCATCACATGGTGCGCAACATCGCCGGGGTGCTGATGACTATCGGTGCCGGCGAGCGGCCGGTGGAGTGGATGAAAGAAGTGCTGGAGAGCCGCGAGCGGCGTTCCGGCGGGGTCACGGCGCATCCGTTCGGCCTGTATCTGGTGCAGGTCGAGTATCACGACGAGTTCCCGTTGCCCGAGCGTTTCATCGGGCCACATTTCCTTACGGGTTTCTCGGAACTTGACGGCTGACGCCCTCGAACGCATTTGTTACCATCCGGGACTTTCTCGGATTTGCCTTGGGGTTTTTATCGACATGTCAGCCGTTCGCAGCAAGATTTGCGGGATTACCCGCATGGAAGATGCGTTGGCAGCCGTCGAGGCCGGGGCCGATGCCATCGGTTTTGTGTTCTACGCTAAAAGTCCGCGGGCGGTGACCGTGCTGCAGGCGCGGGCGATCATCGCCGCATTGCCGCCGTTCGTGACCACGGTCGGGCTGTTCGTCAATGCCAGTCGCTGCGAGCTCGGGGAAATCCTTGATGCCGTGCCACTGGATCTGCTGCAGTTCCACGGCGACGAGACTGCCGCTGAGTGTGAAGGCTGGCATCGGCCGTACATCAAGGCTTTGCGGGTCAAGGCGGGTGATGACATTGCCGCTGCCTGCAATGCCTACCCGAGCGCCAGCGGTGTGTTGCTCGACACCTATGTCGAAGGTGTGCCCGGTGGAACCGGCGAGGCGTTCGACTGGTCACTGATTCCGCAGGGTCTGAGCAAGCCGTTGATTCTGGCCGGCGGCCTGACACCGGAGAACGTTGCCGATGCGATCGCCCGGGTGCGGCCGTATGCCGTGGATGTCAGCGGCGGGGTCGAGGCGAGCAAGGGCATCAAGGATCATGCAAGGATTCGTGCATTCATCAACGCCGTACGCTGATGTGACGGCTGGCAGACTGCCGCCGTCCACAGCTCTGTAGAAAAGAGGCTGAGGGTCTTTTCGGGGTGTACGCAGGTCAGTTCCGCTGACCCGGCAGCCCGGACGATCATCGCCACACATGAATTTTGCTGAAGGGCATACGCGGGGCCGCGAACCAGAGCGTTCGGGCCGCCGGTACTGGAGAAAGAAAGCATGAGCAACTGGTTGGTAGACAAGCTGATCCCTTCGATCATGCGTTCCGAGGTCAAGAAGAGCTCGGTGCCTGAAGGTCTGTGGCACAAATGCCCGTCCTGCGAGGCTGTGCTGTATCGTCCGGAGCTGGAAAAGACCCTGGACGTTTGCCCTAAATGCAACCACCACATGCGCATCGGCGCACGTGCGCGCATCGACATTTTCCTGGATGCCGAAGGCCGTGCCGAACTGGGTGCTGACCTGGAGCCGGTTGACCGTCTGAAGTTCCGTGACGGCAAGAAGTACAAGGACCGTCTGGTCGCTGCCCAGAAGCAGACCGGCGAGAAGGACGCGCTGGTTTCCATGAGCGGCACCCTGTTGGGCATGCCTGTCGTGGTTTCGGCATTCGAATTCAGCTTCATGGGCGGTTCCATGGGCGCCATCGTCGGTGAGCGCTTCGTGCGCGCCGCCAACTACGCGCTGGAAAATCGTTGCCCGATGGTCTGCTTCTCCGCCTCCGGTGGCGCGCGGATGCAGGAAGCCCTGATCTCGCTGATGCAAATGGCCAAGACCTCGGCTGTGCTGGCGCGTCTGCGTGAAGAAGGCATTCCGTTCATCTCCGTGCTGACCGACCCGGTCTACGGCGGCGTTTCCGCCAGTCTGGCGATGCTGGGCGACGTGATCGTCGGTGAGCCCAAAGCCCTGATCGGCTTCGCCGGCCCGCGCGTGATCGAGCAGACCGTGCGCGAAAAACTGCCGGAAGGCTTCCAGCGCAGCGAGTTCCTGCTGGAGCACGGCGCCATCGACTTGATCATCGACCGTCGTGAACTGCGTCCGCGTCTGGGCAACCTGCTGGCTCAGCTGACCGGCAAACCGACACCTGAATTCGTTGCTGCGCCGATCGAGCCGATCGTCGTGCCGCCGGTGCCTGCCAACGTATGACCGAGCGCACCCTTGGCGAGTGGCTCGCCTACCTTGAGCAGTTGCATCCTTCGGCCATCGACATGGGGCTGGAGCGTTCGCAACAGGTAGCGTCCCGCATGGGACTGGGCCAGCCGGCGCCACGGGTGATTACGGTCACCGGCACTAACGGCAAGGGTTCGACCTGTGCTTTCGTGGCTTCCTTGCTGCGGGCGCAGGGCCTGAACGTCGGTGTCTACAATTCTCCGCACCTGCTGCGTTATAACGAGCGGGTGCAGCTCAATGGTGTCGAAGCCACTGACGCGCAGCTGTGCGAGGCCTTCGCGGCGGTCGAAGCGGGGCGCGGCGAAACCTCCCTGACTTATTTCGAAATGGGCACCCTGGCGGCGTTCTGGCTGTTTCAACAGGCCGGGCTCGATGCAGTGGTGCTGGAAGTCGGGCTGGGCGGGCGTCTGGACACGGTCAACGTGGTCGATGCCGATATCGCGCTGGTCACCAGCATCGGTGTCGATCATGCCGACTACCTGGGCAATACCCGCGAATCCGTGGCCTTCGAGAAGGCCGGGATTTTCCGTCAGGGCAAGCCTGCGCTGTGCGGCGATCTGAATCCTCCACAACCGTTGCTGGACAAGGCGCGTGAATTGGCCTGTCCGTTCTTCCTGCGCGGGCGCGATTTCGATCTGGGTATCACGGATCGGTTCTGGCAGTGGCGCGGTACCGACGCTGAAGGTAAGGTCGTCGAGCTGCGTGATTTGCCGCTGCTTGACCTGCCGATGGAAAATGCCGCGCTGGCGTTGCAGGCTTATCTGCTGCTCGGTTTGCCATGGGAGGCCGGGCAGATTGTTGCGGCGTTGCAGGCGACTCGTGTGGTCGGTCGCCTGGATCGTCGCTCGTTCGAATGGAACGGCAAGCGTCTGAATCTGCTGCTGGATGTCGGTCATAACCCGCATGCGGCGGAATATCTGGCCCGGCGTCTGGCTGCTCGTCCACCGGTCGGCAAGCGTCTGGCGGTGTTCGGCCTGCTGGCGGACAAGGATCTGGACGGTGTGGTCGGTGAGTTGAATGCCAGCGTCCAGCACTGGGCGGTTGCGCCGCTGGATTCGCCACGTGCGCGTCCGGTGGATGAATTGAATCAGGCATTGCAGAACCTTGGCGCCTCGGTCACGTCTTATGACAGCGTGGCGACCGCTCTGGAAGGGCAGTGCGCAGTGGCCACCAGCGACGACGAGATCTTGCTGTTCGGATCATTTTATTGTGTCGCCGAGGCCCTTGAATGGCTGTCTCGGCGCTCCACGGAGGAAGCGGCAAATGGCTTTGCTGGATAAAGCGTACAAGCAGCGCATGGTCGGTGCCCTGGTGCTGGTGGCGCTGGCGGTGATTTTCCTGCCGATGCTGTTTTCCCGTCAGGATGAACAGCGTCAGGTGACCGTCGAGGCGCCGGCTGCGCCGCAAGCGCCCGCCGTGGCGCAGATCCAGATGGAAACCGTGGCGGTGCCTGAGCCTCAGGTTCTGCCGCAGGAGCCAGTGCCGAGCGATGACGAAGTCGCCGAGCAGGCAGCGCCAGCGGCGCCGATTGCTTCCGCCGCGCCAGCCCCGACTCCGGCGCCGGTGGCCAAACCGGTTGCGCCGGCTCCTGCTCCCGTGGTCAAGCCTGCTACAGCCCCGGCCCAGCCGATTGCTGCGCTTTCCACCAAGCCGGATACCGTCCAGAGCCGCGTCGATGCCAATGGCCTGTCGGTGAGCTGGTCGGTGCAACTGGCCAGTCTGTCGAGCCGCGCCAGCGCCGAAAGCCTGCAGAAAACCCTGCGAAGCCAGGGTTACAACGCTTACATCCGTTCTGCCGATGGCAAGAACCGGGTGTTCGTCGGCCCGCTGATCGAGCGCGCCGAGGCCGATCGTCTGCGTGATCTGTTGAGTCGCCAGCAGAACCTCAAGGGGTTTGTGGTGCGCTTCCAGCCCGAACGCGGCTGATATCTATCACGTCGATAGAAATGCACTGAAAATCGCAGCTTACCGACAGCCATGCGCTCTGCTAAAATGCGCCGCCTTATCCGTCTGTAGGCTGCACTGTGCCATTTACCTGGGTTGACTGGGCGATCGTTGCAATCATCGCCATCTCCGCTTTGATCAGTTTGAGCCGCGGCTTCGTCAAAGAAGCATTGTCGCTGGTGACCTGGATCATCGCAGGAGCTGTTGCCTGGATGTTCGGTGGCTCACTGTCCGAGTACCTCGCCGGATACATCGAAACACCGTCGGCTCGCGTGATCGCGGGCTGTGCCATCATGTTTGTCGCCACACTGATCGTGGGCGCAATGATCAATTATCTTATCGGCGAGTTGGTTCGCGTCACCGGGTTGTCCGGGACCGATCGATTCCTCGGCATGGCCTTCGGCGCTGCGCGTGGCGTGTTGCTGGTGGTCGTGGCGGTCGGGCTGTTGAGCCTGGGGCCGGTACAGCAGGACGGGTGGTGGAAAGAATCACAGCTCGTGCCAAAGTTTCTATTGGTCGCAGACTGGTCCAAGAACCTGATTCTCGGGTGGAGCAGTCAGTGGCTTGCCAGCGGAATCAGCGTACCCGCTGAAATTCCGTTCAAGGAGCAACTCTTGCCGTCGGCCAAAACGCCTCAGTGAGTGTTGTTCAGTTCAGATCCATTAAGTAGGGGTTGCGTCGCATGTGTGGCATCGTCGGTATCGTCGGTAAGTCGAACGTCAATCAGGCGCTGTATGACGCGCTAACCGTGCTCCAGCACCGCGGCCAGGACGCTGCCGGTATCGTGACCAGCCATGATGGCCGGTTGTTCTTGCGCAAGGACAATGGCCTGGTGCGTGACGTGTTCCAACAGCGTCACATGCAGCGCCTGGTCGGCCACATGGGTATCGGCCACGTCCGTTACCCGACTGCCGGCAGCTCGACGTCGGCCGAGGCCCAGCCGTTTTACGTCAACTCGCCTTACGGCATCACCCTGGCGCACAACGGCAACCTGACCAACGTTGAACAGTTGGCCAAAGAGATCTACGAATCCGATCTGCGGCACGTCAACACCAGCTCCGACTCGGAAGTGTTGCTCAACGTGTTCGCCCACGAGCTGGCCCAGCGCGGCAAGCTGCAACCGACCGAAGAAGACGTGTTTGCCGCCGTGACCGACGTGCACAACCGTTGCGTCGGTGGTTACGCCGTTGTGGCAATGGTGACCGGCTACGGCATCGTCGGTTTCCGTGACCCGCACGGCATTCGCCCGATCGTGTTCGGTCAGCGTCACACCGACGAAGGCGTCGAGTACATGATCGCGTCCGAAAGCGTTTCGCTGGACGTGCTCGGTTTCACCCTGATTCGCGACCTGGCACCGGGCGAAGCGGTCTACATTACTGAAGACGGCAAGCTGCACACCCGTCAGTGCGCGACCAACCCGTCCCTGACGCCGTGCATCTTCGAACACGTCTATCTGGCGCGTCCGGATTCGATCATCGACGGCGTGTCGGTGTACAAGGCCCGTCTGCGCATGGGTGAGAAGCTGGCCGAGAAGATCCTGCGTGAGCGTCCTGAGCACGACATTGATGTGGTCATCCCGATTCCGGACACCAGCCGCACCGCGGCACTGGAGCTGGCCAACCATCTGGGCGTGAAATTTCGCGAAGGCTTCGTCAAGAACCGTTATATCGGCCGTACCTTCATCATGCCCGGCCAGGCCGCGCGCAAGAAATCGGTACGTCAGAAGCTCAACGCCATCGAGCTGGAATTCCGTGGCAAGAACGTGATGCTGGTGGACGACTCGATCGTTCGTGGCACCACCTGCAAGCAGATCATCCAGATGGCCCGCGAAGCCGGCGCGAAAAACGTCTATTTCTGCTCGGCGGCTCCGGCGGTGCGCTTCCCGAACGTGTACGGCATCGACATGCCGAGCGCTCACGAGCTGATCGCACACAACCGTTCGACCCAGGACGTGGCTGATCTGATCGGCGCTGACTGGCTGATCTACCAGGATCTGCCTGACTTGATCGAAGCGGTCGGCGGCGGCAAGATCAAGATCGAAAACTTCGATTGTGCAGTGTTCGATGGCAAGTACGTCACCGGCGACGTCGACGAGGCTTACCTGAACAAGATCGAACAGGCACGCAACGATGCCTCGAAGGTCAAGACCCAGGCGGTCAGTGCGATCATCGATCTGTACAACAACTGAGTTTCAACCGGCCCTTAGGGGCCGGTTTTGTATCTGGCAAAAGACTTTATTTATCGAGAACAGGCAAGGAGTGACAGCATGAGTCAGGAATGGGATGCCGGTCGGCTGGACAGCGACCTCGAAGGCGTAGCGTTCGATACCCTGGCCGTACGTGCCGGTCAGCACCGTACGCCGGAAGGCGAGCACGGTGATCCGATGTTCTTCACTTCCAGCTACGTGTTCCGTACCGCCGCCGATGCGGCTGCGCGGTTTGCCGGGGAAGTGCCGGGCAACGTCTACTCGCGTTACACCAATCCGACCGTGCGCGCGTTCGAAGAGCGTATTGCCGCACTGGAAAGCGCAGAGCAGGCGGTGGCTACGGCCACTGGCATGGCCGCGATCATGGCCGTGGTGATGAGCCTGTGCAGCGCCGGCGATCATGTGCTGGTGTCGCGCAGCGTGTTCGGTTCGACCATCAGTCTGTTCGAAAAGTACTTCAAGCGTTTTGGCGTAGAAGTCGATTACGTGCCACTGGCCGATCTGTCGGCCTGGGATGCAGCGATCAAGTCCAACACCCGATTGCTGTTCGTCGAGTCGCCGTCCAACCCGTTGGCTGAGCTGGTGGATATCACCGCGCTGTCGGAAATCGCCCACGCCAAGGGTGCGATGCTGGTGGTCGACAACTGCTTCTGCACGCCAGCGTTGCAGCAGCCGCTGAAGTTGGGCGCAGACATCGTTGTGCACTCGGCTACCAAGTTCATCGATGGCCAGGGCCGTTGCATGGGCGGCGTGGTTGCCGGTCGCAGCGAGCAGATGAAAGAAATCGTCGGTTTTCTGCGTACTGCCGGGCCGACCCTGAGCCCGTTCAACGCCTGGATCTTCCTCAAGGGGCTGGAAACCCTGAGCCTGCGGATGAAGGCACACTGCGCCAACGCCCAGCAACTGGCCGAGTGGCTGGAGCAGCAGGACGGCATCGAGAAAGTGCATTACGCCGGTCTCAAGAGTCATCCGCAGCACGAGCTGGCTCAGCGTCAGCAAAAGGGCTTCGGCGCGGTGGTGAGCTTTGAAGTCAAGGGCGGCAAAGAGGGCGCGTGGCGTTTCATCGATGCGACCCGTTTGATCTCTATCACGGCCAACCTTGGCGATAGCAAAACCACTATCACTCACCCCAGCACCACGTCCCACGGCCGTCTGGCGCCGCAGGAGCGTGAAGCGGCAGGCATTCGTGACAGTCTGATCCGCATCGCGGTCGGTCTGGAAGACGTGGCTGACCTGCAAGCCGACCTGTCGCGCGGTCTGGCGGCGTTGTGATCGAGTTGTCTGCGCCGAAGATCGGCACCCATGGCCGCGTTGCATTGGTCACGGGGGCCGCGCGCGGGATCGGTCTGGGCATCGCTGCGTGGCTGATCAGCGAAGGCTGGCAGGTGGTGTTGACCGATCTGGATCGTACACGGGGTTCGAAAGTGGCGAAGGTGCTCGGCGAAAACGCCTGGTTCATCGCCATGGATGTGGCGGACGAAAGTCAGGTGGCCCTGGGTGTTGCTGAGGTGCTGGGGCAGTTCGGTCGTCTGGATGCGCTGGTGTGCAACGCGGCCGTGGCCGATCCGCACAACATCACGCTGGAAAGTCTCGATCTGGCTTACTGGAATCGGGTGTTGGCGGTGAACCTCGGTGGGCCGATGTTGCTGGCCAAGCACTGCGCGCCTTATCTGCGTGCGCACAACGGGGCGATCGTCAACCTGGCCTCGACTCGTGCGGCGCAGTCGGAACCTGATACGGAAGCGTACGCGGCGAGCAAGGGTGGCTTGCTGGCGTTGACTCACGCGCTGGCGATCAGCCTCGGGCCGGAGATTCGCGTCAATGCGGTCAGTCCGGGCTGGATCGATGCGCGGGACCCGTCCGCCCGGCGCGCGGAACCGCTGACCGACACCGATCATGCCCAGCATCCTGCGGGCAGGGTAGGGACGGTCGAGGACGTCGCGGCGATGGTGGCGTGGTTGCTGTCGAAGAATGCGGGGTTTGTGACCGGGCAGGAATTCGTGGTCGATGGCGGTATGACCAAGAAGATGATTTATACGGAATGAAGCCATTTCGTCTTTTTTAGAAAAACTTCAATCCTGCTATTGACTTAGGTTCGCTACCTGCGTAAATTTCGCGGCCTCGGAGATGCAAACGGGTGATTAGCTCAGCTGGGAGAGCGTCTGCCTTACAAGCAGAATGTCGGCGGTTCGATCCCGTCATCACCCACCACTCCGGAGATACTTGCATAAGCAAGAGCGTAGGCTGAAAGTGCCTGCACCGACGCGCAGCGGTAGTTCAGTCGGTTAGAATACCGGCCTGTCACGCCGGGGGTCGCGGGTTCGAGTCCCGTCCGCTGCG
>NZ_JBJXHJ010000037.1:0-33235 GCF_046487845.1 Pseudomonas sp. PHC1 | reverse complement strand
GTGTTTGCTCGCACGAACATCATCAACCAAATCGGCGTTCTTGTTTCTATGTTTCCCGGGATTCCGTGAAGAACCTTATATTTTCCCGGCACCACGCACACACGGATTCAAAAAAACTGAAGTTGCGCTTGGTCCAAGTCTCCTGCGAATCCAACCTTCATATTTCGCTCCCGGACGAATCATCGCCCTCATGGACTGGAGATAGTAGCAACACTTTCCTCACCGACAAGGTTGCGATCCATGGACCCGATCATCGCTGCGACTCACGCCGATCCCTACTCCTACTACGCCGAACTGCGCGCGGCGGGCGGGCTGACCTTTCATCACGGACTTAAACTGTGGGTCGCCAGCAGCGCCCGGGCGGTGTGCGCGGTGTTGGCGCATTCGGATTGCCGGGTGCGTCCGGTGCAGGAGCCGGTGCCCAAGGCGCTTGCCGATGGCATGGCGGGCAAGGTGTTCGGCCAGTTGATGCGCATGAATGACGGCGAAGCCCAGCGCTGCCCGCGTTCGGCCATCGAGCCGCCGTTGGGGTTGATTGATCGGGAAGAAGTCAGCGCTCTGGTGTCCGCGCGGTTGATCACGAAGGATGCCGACGGCCTCTATAAAGCCATGTTTTGCGGCCCGGTGTGCGTGGTTGCATCGCTGCTCGGATTCACTCCGGCGCAGGCACGGGTTATCAGTGAACTGACGGCGGATTTCGCGGCATGCCTGTCGCCGTTGAGCAATGACCTGCAACTGGCGGCGGCCCATCGTGCGGCGGAGCAATTGCGCGGATACTTCCTCGAATTGCTGGCGGATCCGAACCCGTTTCTTGCCGACATTCGCCAGCGTTTTGTCGGCAATGAGGACGTGCTGCTCGCCAACCTGATCGGCCTCTGTTCGCAGACATTCGAGGCCACTGCCGGGCTGATTGGCAATGCGCTGGTGGCGTTGCAGCGTCAGCCTGAATTACACGCGGCGTCAGTGGATTCATTGCTGGCTGAAGTCCAACGCTTCGATCCGTCGGTACAGAACACCCGCCGTTTTGTGGCGAACAGCTGCGAAATCGACGGCGTGCGGCTGGAAGCCGGTGACGTGATTCTGGTGCTGCTGGCCTCGGCCAATCGCGACCCCGCACTGAATGAAAACCCGGATCGCTTTATGGTGGATCGCCCGAACCGCCGCAGTTTCACGTTCGGCAGCGGTCGGCATCAATGTCCCGGACAGACGCTGGCAATGACGATCGCCCGCGCCACGCTCACTGAAATCCTCGCCCGCGACATTGATCCGGGAAGATTCACCTGGCACTACCGGCCATCACTGAATGGACGAATTCCGATGTTCAGCATTGTCGGTGCATGAACATTTGCCATCGCGAGCAAGCTCGCTTCCACAGGGAATTTGAGAGAACGCACAACTCTGTGAGAGCGAGCTTGCTCGCGATGGCGGACTGAAAAATGAAGCATCATTTTGCCCTCATCCGAGAGGCTACATCGCCTTGCGCCTTTGCCTACAACTACGCCAGAATCCGCCGGCTTGTGCGGTTTTGAGGGCGTCGGTAACTTGGTTCGCGTCACTGAATGGTCAGTGATCGGGTTTAGTCGCTCGATGATTTCTCAAAACGTTGCATGTGCTCCAGACAGTCAGGTGGCATTTACCTGCACTCTATGGCGGCTGTGTGCAGGGCACCCTCGGGTGCGCCGGTTTTGGGAAGTCACCGGTCGACTAACCTGCGTACAGCTGCCACCTATTCGTTTAGTCGCGAGGTGGTGTCAGCATCACTTTGAGACTTTCCAAAAATGTTCAAATACGTTCCCGATCCACCCGAAACTGACGTACCCAATGAGTCCGACCCGACTTCGCCCTACTCTACAACCGACTCAAAAAAACTCCACGAAGCCGCCGAGCGCGCCCTCGACCATTACCTGAAACCCACCGCCCCGAAACAACACTGCCCCGGCCGCATGTTCCTGGTCGCCCCCGACCTGGATCAGCATGCCCTGCTGGCCCACGCCTGCGAATCGATGACTTCCGCCAGCGTGATGCTCAGCGACTTCGCCGCGCTGCTGGACCCGCCCTACCGCAGCACCGTGCTGGGCATCGCCCAAGTCGTGATGTGTGGCGAACTCGCCGTGAACCGGGCGTTGGACACTCTCGATGCCACGACCTGAGGAACACCCCATGGAAAGCAAATCCGATGCACACATCATCGCCGCCCTGATCTCCATCGGCCTCAACGAGAAAGACAGCCAATGGGCCGAAAAGGCCTGCCTGCTTCTGCTCGAGAGCGAAAGAAAATCCATCGTCACCGCCGCCCTCGAAGCCCTCGTCCAGCTCGCCCGCGATCACGGCAAACTGGACCGCGACCGCGTAATGCCGGCACTCAACAGCGTAAAACGCAGATTTCCGAGCCTGACCAGCACGGTTGCCGCATCGCTGGATGAGATGGCAATGGCTGCGTAACACCTGAAGCACAAGGCAAGAAAAACCCGCTGCCTCCCTTCACGGAGGCAGCGGGTTTTGTGTTTACAACTCATAAAAAATCGCTCCACGGATCTTGCCGAGAACACCTTTTTTGTAACAACCGCTTGAGCTTCATAACCGTCCTACATCTTTCAAATGCTCATTCAGATAGCGTTCCCAACGCTTTAAAAGTTGGAACAAGGACGCTCATGGCTCGAAAATCAGAAATTCCCCGAATTCAGAATCCCCCCTCAGGCGACGGGCACCACATCACTACCCGCTACATGACTGCTACCGAGCTGGCAGAGCAGGACGTCAGACAAAAAAAGTACGACGAGATGCAGGCCAGACAACAAGCCTACGAAGATCGCTTTCTTCGGCAGTCTCAACAACCGAATCAACACAGCGCCCTAGGGTGTGTTTTTACCAAGAGCTGCAACCTCCCCGACGGCGTCATCAACCATGAAAGCCCCGCAGGGTTTATCCCGGTCGAACGACTGGCTGACTTTGGAGCATTCACCTTGCTCGGTGGCCGCGAATTAGATGCGGCGGGAAATATCACCCTCAAAAGAATAGGTGGTGCCAAGTTACCGTCTGCTATAGGCACGCTTCTCTTGGGAGGCTCGGCTTCTATTGGCACCAGCACAAGCGCCATGTCCAGCGTGGGCGCAGTCACGGGCGGTGTTGCAGCAGGTGCTTTGGCGGGCATGGTTGCACTTTTGTGGCCATCCAATCTTGGTGACAGTTCGCTCTATACCGAAGAACAGCTCAGATCACTGAAAGAAGGCCGAACACGTATTCGACTACAGGTAGAGCAACAGTCCGATGGCAGTCTCAAAGGGTATGGCTACAACACTCAAAAGCGCCCTGACTGGGAAATGATTCCGGTTGTGCAGTTCGCCGCCCAAGGCTCTCGCCAAGTGGCTGACTTTGGCAATGGTGTCACGTTGACCTGGACGCCTGCCGTCGATTCATCCAGCACCTCGGGTATCCCACCGCTGGAAGGTGCCCCACAAACACCGACTATCTGGATTTATCCGCCGACTGAGCAAGCAGACAAAATCATCGTCAGCCCGATCTATCCGTCAGAGTACGAGGATTTCATCCTTGTGTTTCCGGCTGACTCCGGGGTGCAGCCACTGTATGTTGTGCTCTCCAGGCCAGCACTGGGCGGTGATATCAAATACCACAGGCCCCCACGCACACTGCCCGCATTCCCGGATGCCCAACCAGTCAAATCAAAAAGCAGCGTTCAGGGTGGAGGAGGCAAGCGAAGCCGCTGGAAGGACCGGAAGGGGCGAATATATGAATGGGATAGCAAGACTGGCGCTATTGAGCTTTACAACAAACAAGGCAAACACCTTGGTGAATTCAACCACGAAACCGGTGAACAAATAGATCCCGCAGATCCCGAGAGATCTACCCCGAAGTAATACAGGAGGCTTTTAATGTTTTTATGGATAAGTGGCTTTTTGAAAGGTGATGAAGAGGACGACTCTTTGAAGTTTGAACTGACAGTGAAGCCTGAGGCAGAAGCTGCGGTTTTAGCGTTGCTGGGTTGGGAAAGCCTGGAAGAAAGCGAGGCCGGAGAATGGTTATTGAATGAAGGTCAGGTCCGGCAAATCGCTTCAGTTCTTAATGAACACCTACCAACTGAACTGGATCTTTTTATCGGGGTTCGGGAGTAGTTGAGTCTTTCCTATCAAGAACCAACAGTGAACCACGATGAAGCAGTGAGGCTTCTTGAAAGCGGCGTGGAAAGGAATGTTGTCGCTGGATTGATTTCTATTGGCTTGAACGAATCAGACAGAATCTGGGCTCAGCAAACCTGCCTGAAGTATCTGGCCAGCAGCAATGAGTCGGTTGTCGCATCTGCCATTACCGCTTTGGGCCACATTGCTCGAAGACACGGCGAGCTGGACAAAGACATTGCCTTCGCAGCGCTGGATGAAGTGAAGACAAGATTCCCTTCGCTAGAAGGCGTGATTTCAGACACGCTTGACGATATTGAGGCATTTACCTGATTCATCGAGCCCTTGCATGCAGGACGTTGTGATCAGGGCTTCACCTCATCACAACGGGCTTTATGTGCAGACGCGATCACCGCCGAAAGTCAGACAGAATGAAAGGCGTATGCACTCTCAAGTAAGCCTCGACCTCTTCCAGCGAAAGCAACCCGTCACGGGACGAAACAGTGGCTTCTTTGTCATCGTCGCGAGTCACTGTCACGGTGTAA
Source organism: Pseudomonas sp. PHC1 (assembly GCF_046487845.1). Taxonomy (NCBI): domain Bacteria; kingdom Pseudomonadati; phylum Pseudomonadota; class Gammaproteobacteria; order Pseudomonadales; family Pseudomonadaceae; genus Pseudomonas; species Pseudomonas sp. PHC1. The sequence continues at coordinate 28,557 of NZ_JBJXHJ010000037.1, read as the reverse complement.
GCGCCCTCCTTCTCCAGCAAAACGCCGGTGAACCTGATCTTCTGCCCGTCTTCCTCGGCGAAGGAAATTGCGGACAGTGGCTTTGACGCCAGGACCTGAACCTTGCTGGCCAGAAAGGCTTTGCGCCGTGCGAGGACATCCTTTGCGACGAACCACAAAAAAATCATCATGGCCGCGAAGAGTACCAATTGGATGTTGTAAATCGAACTCCGTCGTCCCGGATGTTCGATAGTCAACCACGCAACGGTTTCGTAAATGATCTGTTCAACATCCATCGACCTGATCCTTGAGCCGTTCGAACAAGATGACCTCCGGTTATCAATCCTCCCGCGTCAAAACCTCCAGCAACTCAATCTCGAACACCAGATTCGAATTCGGCGGAATTTTGCCCATCGTCCGCTCGCCGTAACCCAGATGCGCCGGCACCAGCAGCTTGCGTTTGCCACCCACCTGCATCCCCATAATCCCTTGATCCCAGCCCTTGATCACCCGACCGGTGCCGATCACGCACTGGAACGGTTTGCCCCGGCTCCAGGAGGAGTCGAACTCGGTGCCGTCTTCCAGCCAACCGGTGTATTGGGTGGTGATCAACGCGCCTTTGACGGCGGCTTTTCCGTCGCCGGGCTGAAGATCGATTATCTGCAGTTCATCATTCATAACATTCACTCTATTGTTCCGCTGGCCGCCGTTTTCCCAGAAATACCGGCCATTGGCAACCGTTTGACCCGACGTTGGCCGTGATGGATGATGGCCACCCGCTACCAATCCTGATCGATACGCCATGTCAGCGACGCTTGAATGACTCAACTCTGGATCAGCCTTGCCCTTATCGTTGTGCTGATGCTCGTGATCGTCGCGTTGATCCGCCGCGAGCGCGTCCTTCGCCGGCAACTTGCCGAATATCGTGAGTTACTGACCCGCGCCGCCGAGGGCCAAAACATTCGGCAGGACGGCGACGCCGACCGTTTCAAGCGCAGCCAGTATTTCGCCCGGATCGGCACCTGGGACTGGGAGGTCGACACCGACCGGCTCTACTGGTCGGACGCGATCTTCGGCATGTTCGGGTTCAAGATCGGCGAAGTGACGCCCTCCTACGCCCTGTTCTGCTCCTGCGTACATCCCGAAGACCGCGCCCGAGTGCGCGCCGGGGAATTGCGATGTCTTGAGACCGGTGAAAACCACGATGAGGAATACCGCGTGGTCTGGCCCGATGGCACGATTCGTTGGTTGCGTGAAACCGGCAATGTGGTGCGCAACGATCACGACGCGGTGATCAAGATGATGGGCGTGGTGCGCGACATCACCGAAGAAAAGGCTTCGGCCAGCTATCTCCAGCACCTGGCCCACTTCGACCCGTTGACTGGCCTACCCAATCGGCTGGTGCTGGAAGAACGGCTATCGGAAGCACTCGAACATGCGCGCGTGACCGAGACGCGGGTGGCGCTGGTGTTCATCGATCTCAACGGTTTCAAAGCGATCAACGACCGCTACGGTCACGCCGCCGGCGACCGCGTCCTGATCACCACCGCCACCCGACTGAAACGTATCCTGCGGGTCAGCGACACCGTCGCGCGCATCGGTGGTGACGAATTCGTGGTCATCCTGCAAGGCCTCGCCCCCGGCCTGAACCTGCAGGACGAAGCCCGCAGCATCTGTCAGAAAATCTTCATCGAACTGTCCCCGCCGATCCCCATCGGCAACGAACAACGCCATATCGGCACCAGTCTCGGCGTCGCGGTATTCCCGGACCACGCACCGACCATGGACCGCTTGCTGCACATTGCGGATCTGGCGATGTATGAGGCCAAACGCAGCGGGAATAATCAGTATCGGCTGGGTGGCGGGCAGACGCTGAGTCATGGCCGGGCTGATTGAATTTCAGCGCTCGGGCGTACCGAACACAACGCCATTGAAGGTATGCGTGCAGCATTGGCAGTAGGGCGTCATGTCTTCGGCTTTCAGTTTGGGATTGACGATTTGCAGGCACTTCTGTTCATCGACATACAGACCATTGAAGTAACTCGATTCACCGAGCCGCACTATTTCTTCCCGGTCACTTTCCAACACAGCGACCATCCAGAACACCGGCTCGTGCCGATCCAGCCGCGACACGGCCTCACTGAAAATCTCGTCCCAATCACCGCCGACACGCGACAGCAAAAAGCGAAACAACGGCGTGTAATCGAAGCCACGGTGCTGGGTCCCATGCATCGAGCCGCGAGTAGCCTCGCTGTTGATTTCAGCCTTGGTATGTCGCTGATACCGGTAATGCCCGCCGGGATTGTTGCGACGGACGTTATGGGTGGTCGTGTTTTCTTTGCGGTAAAGGGGTTTCTTTTCCAACCTATTGCTCCTGACATCCAGTCACTCGAAACGCCCCCCGCGTTTTACCGGAACGGCGCTCGAATGCAATCAACCGTCCATGGCCAATTGTTGCTTGAGGTCAGCGCTCCACCGGCTGAATCGCCACAATCGTCCCGTTGGTAATCATCACCATCACGTATTTATCGTTGATCTGCACCCACTGCGCTTGCGGTTCCGGCTGTTTGAGGCCTTTCTGTTTCCAGTTTTTGATGGCTTTTTCGCTGCGCTGGTAGATGTCCGGCGCGCGGTCGTTGACGTTCAGTTCGCGGTTGCCGGTCGGTGAATGTTCGACAGTGTCGTTCGAGGTTTGCGCCGCTTGAACGAGGGGGCTGATCCCGGCGATGCCGGCGACGAGGGCCAGGCTGGCGATTAGGGTCTTGTTGTTCATCGGTGAACCTCCTTCAGATGTGTGATACCTGAACTCCGACTGCGGGGTTCTGGAATCATTCCTTGTTTATTGATGGACGTTGAGATTGTAGCCACGCTCCGCAACGTAATCCGGGCTAAACCGCCAACGGGCCAATACAGTCAACGGCATCCATTTGCGATAAGATCGCGCCCGCCCCCGCCGAGTGAACAAGGACATCACTGTGAAAATCTACCTCATCGTCAATCTGGTATTGCTTGCGCTTCTGGGGCTCTACGCTGTCAGTCTTTTCAATAAGCTCGTTGCCCGGCGCAACGAGATCAAGAACGCGTTTGCCCAGGTCGAAGTGCAGCTCAAACGCCGCTATGACCTGATCCCCAATCTCGTCAGCATCGCCAAGGGTTATCTGGCCCATGAGCGCGAAACCCTTGAAGCGGTGATCGCCGCGCGCAATGCCGCCGTGGCCGGACTCGAGGCGGCACTGGCGAAACCGGGCAATGCCCAGCACATCGCGCAATTGGGGCTGGCGGACAGCGCACTCAGCAGCGCGCTGGGTCGATTGAACCTGACGCTGGAAGCCTATCCGGACCTCAAGGCCTCGCAGAACATGCAACAACTGAGCGAAGAGCTGAGCAGCACCGAAAACAAGGTGAGCTTTGCGCGCCAGGCTTTCAACGACGCCGTCATGGCCTACAACACCCTCAAGCAGCGTTTTCCGGCGGTGCTGCTGGCGGCCAGTTTTGGCCATCGCGAGGACGCGATTCCGTTGCAGTTTGCCGATACGCTGGCCATCAAGACCGCGCCCAACGTTTCTTTCTGATTGCAGCTCTCCATGGATGGCCCGATGAACTTTTTTGAACGACAAACCCAGGCTCGAAACCAAACGTCACGGCTGGTTTACCTGATGATTCTGGCGATCGTCATGCTGATCGGAATGACCAGCCTGCCCTTCGTCTTCAATGGTTTTGAGGATTACCTGAGCGGGACGGGCACGCTGGCGGATGCGCTGCTGGCAATGGCCGTTATTGCATCGTTCATCAGCAGCATCGTAGTGATTGGCGGTCTGCTGAAATATCGGCAACTGCGCGCTGGCGGCAAAGTCGTTGCCGAGAAACTGGGTGGCCGCCTGCTCAATGGCAATGTGCGAACCCTGGACGAGCAGCGGTTGATGAACGTCGTCGAAGAAATGGCGATTGCCTCCGGCACCCGTGTGCCAGCGGTGTATCTGTTACCGGACGAAAGCATCAACGCCTTCGCGGCCGGATTTACACCGGAGGACGCGGCCATTGGTGTGACCCGTGGCGCGGTAGCGCTGCTGACCCGGGAAGAACTTCAAGGAGTCATCGCCCACGAATTCAGCCACATTTTCAACGGTGACATGCGCCTGAACACGCAACTGGTGGCAGTGGTGCACGGCCTGTTGGTACTGGGCCTGGCCGGCACTTACATATTGGCCAGCCTGCTCAAGCGCGACAAACGCGACGTGCGGTTGATGCTGGTGGTTTTTGCGCTCGGTGCCGCACTGTGCGTGGCAGGATTTGTCGGGAATCTATACGGCAATCTGATCAAGGCTGCGGTCAGTCGCCAGCGTGAGTTCCTCGCCGATGCCAGCGCAGTGCAATACACGCGCAATCCGCAAAGCATTGTCGGTGCCCTGAAAAAAATCGGCGCCCATGCCCAAGGCTCGGTCATTAGCTCGCCCCGTGCCGCCGAGTTCAGTCATTTGTTTTTCAGCACCGGCGGCTCAGGTTGGCTGAGCCGAATGTTTGCGACCCACCCCGATCTGAGCGTACGGATTCGTCGAATCGATCCGCAGTGGGATGGGAGTTTTACGACAGTGGCTGCACCGAGCACTCCTGATCAGACGGTGAAAGCCGTTGTCGCCTCCACCTGAAGACCACCTGAGCAGTTTATTCCAACCCCAGCCAACGGATGGCCCAATGAATTTTTTTGAACAACAGCGCCAGGCGAAACGCCGTACAGTGCTGCTCGTGATTTTGATGTTTTTTGCAGTTCTGAGCCTGATCCTCGTTTCCTGCGTGCTGATGACCATTCCGGTCGAGGATGGTAATGGCAAAGTCCTGCTGGATCTGGAACTGGACTGGCGACTGTTCTCGATTGTTTCAGCTGTCGTGATCAGCATCGTGCTGCTGGCCAGCCTGTCCAAACATTCAGAATTGTCCGCTGGCGGCAAGGTGATTGCGCGGCGTCTGGGCGGCCGTCTGATCAACCACAGTGCGCAGACTCTTGAAGAGCGTCGTTTACTCAATGTCGTCGAGGAAATGGCCCTCGCCTCCGGCACCGTAGTCCCTTCGGTGTATTTGCTTCCGGATCTGGGTATCAATGCGTTTGCCGCCGGACTCACACCGCAGGACGCCGTGATCGGGGTGACGCAAGGCGCGATCAACCTGCTGACCCGTGAAGAACTGCAAGGTGTGATCGCCCATGAGTTCAGCCATATTTATAACGGCGACATGCGCCTGAACACGCGACTGGTGGCCATCGTCCATGGCATTCTGGTTCTTGGCCTGACGGGCAGCTACATCCTGCGGGGCATGGATAACGTTCGCAAAACACCGGCCGAGCGCAGCCGGTTTGTCGCGTTGCCGATGCTGTTCGGTTTCGTGTTGTGTGTCGTGGGATTGGCCGGCACTTTCTTCGGCAATCTGATCAAGGCTGCGATCGGCCGACAACGGGAGTTTCTGGCCGACGCCACTGCCGTGCAATACACCCGCAACCCCCAAAGCATTGCCGGCGCTCTGAAAAAAATCGGCGGTTATCCATTGGGAGCGTCGATCAATTCCGCACACGCCGCCGAATTCAGCCACCTGTATTTCGGCTCGGGCACTTCGTCGATGGGCGACGATTTGATGGCGAGCCATCCAGATCTGAGCGAGCGAATTCGCCGAGTCGATGCGCAGTGGGATGGCAGTTTCACAAAAATTGCGGCGCCCGTGCAGCCCCACCCAGAACCTGTGCCGGCAACCCCGGTGACCGATGCGTTCAGTGGTGTTCCGACTGATGCAATGGCTGTTCTCTACGATGTAAATGCCCTCCAGGGTTCAATCGAAACCATTGGCACGCCGCAATCCGCACACCTTGCTCAAGCTCGCAAGATGCTGCAAGACATCGCGCAGCCCCTCAAAACCGCGGCCCACAGCCCGGAGGGGGCCCAAGCCATCGTGTATGGCTTGCTGCTGTCACGTCTGCCCTCCCTTCAGGCGGTGCAACTGGATTTACTCCAGTCGGAAATCGACGACAACGTATTCAACACCCTGAGTCTGCTGCGTGAACCGCTGTCGACACTTAACCCTGGACTGCGATTGCCGCTGATCGATCTGGCGATTCCCTGCCTGAAAGAGCTGGGTAAAAAACCGGTTGCAGCCATGAGGCGCAACCTGAATCTGCTGGTCGAGGCGGACAACGAAACTGAATTGCTGGAGTGGACGCTGCTGCGCATCATCGAACGCAATGTCGAAGGGGCAACGCCTGTGCAATTCAAGTTCGGCCTGTTCCAATGCGCCGAAGAACTAATGGTGCTATTGCATGCATTGACCCGTGCCGGACAGGAAAACCCTCAAGCGGCAGCACAGGCACTTGAACATGCCTGGAACGGTTTGCCGTTCGAGCAGCCGCAAGAGGTGCGCCCTGAGCTGGAAGATTTGGCCGGACTGGAAAGCGCAATCAAACGCCTGCGTCATCTCATGCCGGAAGAGCGTCCCGCCCTGCTCGATGCCATGACTCGCTGCGTGTTGCACGACGGCGTCATCACGGTGGCTGAAGCAGAACTTTTCCGCGCTCTGGCAGATTTGCTTGATTGTCCATTGCCGCCGTTGCTGGCTACGGAACAAGTACACGATGAGCGAACGCAAGCACCGGTAACTGCAGCGGCGGATTCCGTTCTCTGAGCAGTACATACAGAGGATTGATCCGCTTGGCACATCAATCCATGCCAACAATGCAATTAACAAATCGATCCCTGCGCGCCACTATCCGCCCCAATAAAAACCGTGCGCCGCCTCCCCGTCGCGCACGTCATAAAAGCGGTGGAGTATTTTTTGATGACAGCCTCAATCCCACACGGCGGCTCGCGGGCCGGCGCCATTTTCCGGGTGACCTCGGGTAACTTCCTCGAACAGTTCGACTTCTTCCTGTTCGGCTTCTACGCCACGCAGATCGCAGCGGTGTTCTTTCCGGCGAGCAGTGAGTTCGCGTCCCTGATGATGACTTTTGCAGTGTTCGGCGCAGGCTTTTTGATGCGTCCGCTGGGGGCCATTGTGCTCGGCGCCTACATCGATGACGTCGGTCGTCGCAAAGGTTTGATCGTGACTCTGTCGATCATGGCCAGCGGCACGATACTGATTGTGCTGGTGCCCGGATACGAAACCATCGGCCTGTTTGCCCCGGCGCTGGTGTTGATCGGGCGGCTGCTGCAAGGCTTCTCCGCCGGTGCGGAACTGGGCGGGGTTTCGGTGTACCTCTCCGAAATCGCCACGCCCGGTCGCAAAGGCTTTTTCACCGCCTGGCAGTCGGCCAGTCAGCAGGTGGCCATCGTCGTCGCCGCGGCGCTGGGTTATGGCTTGAACCAGTGGATGGCGCCGCAAGCCGTCGCCGATTGGGGCTGGCGCATTCCGTTTTTCGTCGGTTGCATGATCGTGCCGTTCATCTTCTTTCTGCGGCGCAACCTGGCGGAAACCGAAGAGTTCGCCGCTCGTAAACATCGCCCGAGCATGAAGGAAGTGTTCCGCACTCTCGGCCAGAACTGGGGCGTGGTGCTGGGCGGGATGCTGATGGTTGCCCTGACCACCACCGCGTTTTACCTGATCACCGTGTACGCACCGACCTTTGGTAAAACCGTGCTGCACCTGAGCACATCGGATGCGTTGCTGGTGACGCTGCTGGTGGGCGTTTCCAACTTCTTCTGGCTGCCGATTGGCGGGGCGTTGTCCGATCGCGTCGGCCGCCGTCCGGTGCTGATCGCCATGGCGTTGCTGGCCCTGGCCACCACGTATCCGGCGCTGTCGTATCTGGTGCAGGCGCCGAGCTTCAGCCACATGCTGCTGTCGCTGTTGTGGCTGTCGTTTATCTACGGTCTGTACAACGGCGCAATGATTCCGGCGCTGACCGAGATCATGCCGGTGGAAGTGCGGGTGGCCGGTTTCTCCCTCGCTTATAGCCTGGCCACTGCCGTATTCGGCGGATTCACTCCGGCGATGTCGACCTTCCTGATCCAGTACACCGGTGACAAAGCCGCACCGGGTTACTGGATGAGCATCGGCGCGCTCTGCGCATTGTGCGCGACGCTTTATCTGTATCGCCGAGCCGGCGGTCGTCTGCAACCTGTTACTGCCTGAGAACATCACCATGAAAAAACTGTTTACCGTTACAGCCCTGCTCGCCGGTCTCGCGTTCAACGTTGCGGCCCAGGCCGAAGAACTGCGAGTGATGACCTCCGGCGGTTTCACCGCCGCCTACAAGATCCTGGGGCCGAAATTCGCTGCCGCCACCGGCAACACGCTGGACACCCAACTCGGTCCGTCGATGGGCAAGGCGCCGGAGGCAATCCCCAATCGCCTCGCCCGTGGCGAACAGGCCGACGTGGTCATCATGGTCGGCTACGCCCTCGATGACCTGATCAAGCAAGGCAAGGTCGACCCGGCCTCCCGTGTAGAACTGGCGGACTCACGAATCGGCCTGGTGGTACGTGAAGGCGCGCCGAAACCGGACATCAGCAACGTCGAGGCCCTGAAGAAAACCCTGCTGGATGCAAAATCGGTGGCCTACTCCGACAGCGCCAGCGGCGTGTACATCGAGCAGCAATTGTTCAAGAAACTGGGTATCGAAGATCAGCTGAAACCGAAGGCGAAGATGATCCCGAAAGTCCCGGTGGGTTCGGTGGTCGCGACCGGCGACTATCAACTGGGCTTCCAGCAGGTCAGCGAATTGCTGCCGGTGCCGGGCGTGAGTTTTGTGGCGAAGATTCCGGAGTCGGTGCAGTCGGTGACCCGGTTTGCTGCGGGTATTCCGGTGGGTGCGCAGCATCCAAAAGAAGCGAAAGCCCTGCTTGCTTATCTGGCCGCCCCCGCCGCCCAGCCTGACGTGCAGGCCACCGGGCTGGACTCGGTCAAGCGCTGACCGTCGGCGGCTGGACTTTCATTTCCACCACCAGCCGCTCCAGCTCCAGTGCCGCCGGGGTCAGCGCACGACCCCGGCGTTTGATGATGCCGACACTGCGCATCACTTGCGGATCGGTCAATGGCACCCGCGTCAGGATCGGATGATCCGCCGCCGGCATCGCCATCAGCGGCACCGCCGCCACGCCCAACCCCGCCTCCACCAGACCGATCATGGTCGTCACATGCCGCGTCTCGCAGATGCCCGGGCGCTGCGGCACCACGTTGGCCAGGGCCTGATCCAGCAGAAACCGGTTGCCCGAAGTCTTGTCCAGCGAGATGTAATCCTGCCGGTAGAACTCGTCCCAGGTCACACTGCTGCGCCCGGCCAGCGGATGATCGCGGCGACAGGCAACCACGTAGCTCTCCTGCACCAGCGGCTCGAAATCCACGCCCGCCTCCTGGGTGCCCATGAAACTCAAACCGAAATCCGCCTCGCCATTGACCACCGCACTCAACACATCGTGAGCGCTGGAATCGAGGACTCTGACTTTGATGCGCGGAAACTGCCGGTGATAACGGGCGACCACGCTCGGCATAAAGTAGTACGCCGCCGACGGCACGCAGGCGACCGTGACGTGGCCGAGCCGGTTAGAGGCGACTTCGCTGATGCCCAGCAACGCCACGTCCAGATCGTCCAGCAAACGCTCGACGCTGGGCATGAAACCGCGTCCGGCCTGGGTCAGGCTGACCTTGCGCGTGGTGCGTTCGAACAGCTTCACGCCGAGGGCGTCTTCGAGCTTTTCGATGCGCCGGCTCAGGGCCGGTTGCGACAGGCGCACGGTGTCGGCGGCTTTGCGGAAACTGCCCTGCTCGACCACGGCGCGAAAGGCTTGCAGGTCATTGAGGTCGAAGTTGATGGCCATGAAAAACTCGGGGGAATTGATTCGTTGAGGTTATAAATGTAACCAATTGATGCAAATTATTACAGAAGCACATCCGCTCAAGCAGGGCCTGCGCTGGATCTGCAATGATTTCAGCCTTTATCCTGTCGCCCCCCGCCGTACCGCGTTACTGGAGTTCCGCTCATGCCCCATGAAGGCAATCTGTTGCAAGCCGCCGTCGTCTTTCTCTTCGCCGCCGTGCTCACCGTTCCTTTGGCCAAGCGCCTGCAACTGGGCGCGGTGCTCGGTTATCTGTTTGCCGGGGTGATCATCGGCCCATCGGTACTGGGCCTGATCGGCAATCCGCAAAGCGTCAGCCATATCTCGGAACTGGGCGTGGTGCTGCTGTTGTTCATCATCGGTCTTGAGCTGTCGCCGCGACGCTTGTGGGTGATGCGCAAATCGGTGTTCGGCGTGGGTCTGGCGCAGGTGCTTTTGACCGGTTCGGTGATCGGCGTGCTGGCGTTGTCGGTGTTCGGCCAGCCGTTGAACAGCGCCATTGTTTTGGGTCTGGGTCTGGCGCTGTCGTCCACCGCATTCGGGTTGCAAAGCCTCGCCGAGCGCAAGGAACTGACCAGCCCTCACGGTCGCCTGGCGTTTGCGATTCTGCTGTTCCAGGACATCGCCGCGATCCCGCTGATCGCGCTGGTGCCGATGCTCGCGGGGGTCGATCACCACACCAGCACCGCCGAAGACGTGCGTCACAGTTTGCAGGTGCTCGGCGGTATCGCGGTGGTGGTGATCGGCGGACGTTATCTGCTGCGTCCGGTGTTCCGCATCGTGGCGAAAACCGGTCTGCCGGAAGTCTCCACCGCCACCGCGTTGCTGGTGGTGATCGGCACCGCGTGGCTGATGGACATGGTCGGTGTGTCGATGGCACTGGGCGCGTTTCTCGCCGGGTTGCTGCTGGCGGATTCGGAATATCGCCATGAGCTGGAAGCGCAGATCGAGCCGTTCAAGGGCCTGCTGCTGGGGCTGTTCTTCATCAGTGTCGGCATGGGCGCCAACCTCAGTCTGCTACTCAGCGCACCGATCACGGTGCTGGGGCTGACGCTGCTGCTGATCGCGTTGAAGTTGCCGTTACTGTTTTTGGTCGGGCGCCTGGCCGGTGGCTTGAACAAGGTCAGCGCGATCCGACTCGGCATCGTGCTGGCGGCGGGCGGTGAATTTGCCTTTGTGGTGTTCAAGATCGGTCGCGATCAAGGTCTGTTCGAACCGCGTCTGTACGACCTGCTGGTGCTGACCATCACCCTGTCGATGGCGGTCACGCCGCTGTTGCTGTTGGTTTGTGCTCGGCTGGTCAGCCCGAAGGTGCAGCCGGTGGAAGTGCCGGAGAAATTCCGCCAGATCGAGACCGAATCCCCACGGGTGGTGATCGCCGGCATGGGCCGGATGGGCCAGATCGTGGCGCGGATCCTGCGGGCGCAGAACATCAAGTTCCTGGCCCTGGATACCTCAGTGGAAACCATCGAACTGTCGCGCAGTTTTGGTGGTGTGCCGGTGTTCTACGGTGATCCGATGCGTCCGGAGATCCTCAATGCGGCCAAAGTCGGTGAAGCGGAGTATTTCGTGATTGCCACGGACGATCCGGAGACCAACATCAAGACTGCCGAGATCGTGCGCAAGCTCTACCCTCACATGAAGATCATCGCCCGGGCGCGTAACCGGCAGCACGTTCACCGCTTGGTGGATATCGGCGCCGATCCGATCCGGGAGACCTATTACTCCAGTCTGGAAATGAGCCGTCGCACGCTGGTTGGCCTGGGCTTGACCCAGGCCCAGGCGGATGCACGGATCAAACGCTTCAAGCACCATGACGAGCAGGTGCTCGAGGCTCAACACGCGGTTTACGACGACGCGACCAAGGTGCTGCAGACCGCCCAGGAAGCGCGGGCGGAACTGGCCCGGTTGTTCGAGTCGGATCAACTGGAAGAACAATCGGGCAAGTCCTGACCTGACCCTGATCGTTCCCACGCTCTGCGTGGGAACGATCAGGTGGGAAACTCCCACAAGTTCAGGCCATCTCCAGCGCCCGCTCTTCCTGCACGGGCGCCACTGCAAACCGGTCCGCCAGAAACGGCGTGATGTCCAGCGGCAGCGGTTCATCGTTGACCAGTTTGTCCAGCAGCACCCCGGTAATCGCCGAGGTCAGCACGCCAGTGCGAAAATGCCCGCAGGCATTGAGATACCCCTCCACCCCGGCCATCGGCCCGAGAATCGGCAACTCATCCGGTGAGCCCGGCCGCAGCCCGGCCCAGGTACGTTTGAGGTTGATGTCCGCCAGCTCCGGCAAACAACGCACGGCGCCCTGCACCAGCCCGGCGATTTCCGGCCAGGTGGTGGTGACGTCAAAGCCCTTGTCCTCGGTGGTGCTGCCGATCAGGATTTCGCCGTTGTCCTTCTGCGCCATGTAGCAATCGCTGGTGGTCAGGCAGCCGTTGAGGATTTTCGGCAGGCGTTCGGTCAGCAGGATCTGGCCTTTCACCGGTTTCACCGGAATCCGGATGCCCGTGGCCCACTCGCTCAGATCCGCTGCCCAGGCGCCGGCGGCATTGATCAGGGTTTTGCAGTGGAACACCCCCGCTTCAGCCGTCTGCACCCCGGTCACTCGCGAGCCGTGATGCAATACGCCAGTGATGTTGGTGTTGACGTACATCTCGACGCCATTTTGCCGGGCGCCTTCGGTGTAGGCGTCGGCCAGACGGAACGGGCTGACCTGATGGTCGCAGAGAAACTCCAGCGCGCCGCGTGCCTCATGGCTGACGCTCGGCTCGGACTCGCGCAACGCAGCCTGATCGAGCCAGCGCACCTGATCGGCCAGGTGCGGAATGCAGCCGACGATGTGCTCGGCGTACAACCGGTCTTCATCGTCATAGATCACGAATTTGAGCCCGGTCTTTTCGAACTTGAAATCCATCCCGTGGTTGTCGCGCAACTCACGGTGCAACGCCGGGTACAGCGCATTGGATTGCAAGGCGAAATCGAAGAACGACGGCGGCAGGATGTGCGGCGTGCTGGCGTCCACCGCCACCGCCGCGCCCTGGGTTTCGCGCTTGCGGTTGGCCGACATCATGCGAAAGAAAATCACCCCGCAGCCCAGCCCCACCGATTCACCGATGGCCCACAGACCACCGGCCGAGGCGCGGGTCGCGTTGCCCGGGCGCTTGGCGTCGATCAGCGCGACCTTGAGGCCTTTGCGCTTGGACAGTTGATAGGCGATGGACGCACCGATCACACCGCCGCCGGCGATGACCACGTCATAGAACTTACTCATGGGAAACGGCCTCCGTGCCGAGGGACTGGAACGCGGAAAAGGGAATCGGATCGATCGGGAAACGCGGCCGCAGCCAGCCGACGTCCTTGCGCCCGGTAGCCTGACGCAAACGGTCGCTGCAATAGCCGACACACATCCGCCCCTGACAGTCGCCCATGCTGACGCGGGTACGCATTTTCAGGCTGGCAATGTCTTGCACGCCCTGCTCCAGTGCGCGGTCGATGTCGGCGCGGGTCGCGTGTTCGCAACGGCAGATCACTGTGTCGGCGGCCGGCAAGGCGGTCTGCCCGACGCCGCGTTCGGTGTAGCGATCCACCGCCGCGCGGAAACGCACGATGGCTTTGAGTTTGCCCAGGTAGCGATCGCGACGGACTCGCGCCAGTTCTTCCTCAAGAACGCCGCGCTGCAGCAGGATCGAAGTGGCGGCGATCTTGCCGGCGAGCATGGCTGCTTCACCGCCGCGAATCCCGCCCATGTCACCGGCCAGGTGCACGTGGGGCTCGCTGCTCTGCTGCCAGATGTTGGCGTTGGCGCGCAGGTAACCGTCGTCGCTGAAGCCGTGATCCAGGCCCATCTGCTGACTCAGTTGCGTGCGTGGAATGAAGCCGTAGCCAACCGCGAGGGTCTTCGCTTCGAAGCGTTCGGCGCGGCTCATGTCCGGCGCCCACGTTGCCGAGTACGGCGCCACGCTGACGCTTTTCAGTTCACCTTCGCCGTGCGCTTCGACCACGCCCCAGCCGTAGTGCATCGGAATGCCGTGCAGCTTCAAATAAGCGAGCATGCTCAAGCCATCGAGGAACAGTTGCGGCTTGTTCAGCAGCGCCAGGCTTTCCTTGGCGATCTTGCCGAACGCGCAGGCCTCGTAGACACCCGCCACGCTCACGCCCGACGCGTGCAGCTGGGTCGCCACCAACGGCAGCAACGGCCCGGTGCCGGCGATCACCACCGGGCCCTGCGGTTTGACCACGCCGCTTTTGATCTGCAATTGCAGGCCGCCGAGCATCATCACGCCGGGCAAGGTCCAGCCGGGAAACGGCACACTGCGCTCATGGCAACCGGCGGCCAGCAGCAGTTGCGGGTATTCGATTTCATGCAGACGCTCGTCGCCGTCCAGCACCACCAGCGAGCGCGTGCCTTCGGCGCCGACCACGCGGTGGTTGAGGCGCACGTCGATCAACCCGGACTGCTCCTGGAAATCGCCGTGCAATTTGCCCAGCGCCTCGGCATAGCGCGGCCCCAGGTAATCCAGCTGCACACCGTCGCGCAGCGGCCCGCGATAGACCACGCCACCGAGGCGCGACGCTTCTTCAAGCAAGGTGCAGCGCACCCCGTGCCGGGCCAGTTCGATGGCCGCCGCCATGCCCGCCGGGCCACCGCCGACGATTACCGGATGCAGGCTCATACCACCTCCTGCCCGTGAATGCGGTTGACCTGGGTTTCGATCTGCATGCCCTCGCGCACGACGGTCTGGCAGGCGCGACGCTTGTGCCGGCCGTTGATTTTCACCAGGCAGCACTGGCAAACGCCCATGCCGCAATAGGCACCGCTGATCTGGTTGTGATCGTTGCGCGCGACCTGACGCACGCCGAGGGACTGAATGACGCTGAGCACGGTTTCGCCGATGGCGGCAGTGACCGGCTGGCCGTTGATGTGGACAGTCATATCCGCCTGCGTCAACGGCTGGATATCGAAGGTTCTTTCTAGGCAGTGCATTGCAATGATCATCCGTGAAAAGTTCAGGTGAGGTTGAAACAGCTCCTTGCTGCACTACACCTCGCCGGCTCGTGGGGGTTATCGCTCTATCGGGCCGGCAGGGTTACTCCGTCTGCGCAGCAAAGTGCGCGCAAGCAATGTAGTCGATCCAGCGGCAAGGGCCTGGAAATTTCACGGTAGGGGATATTGCGCCGACGAATATTGATCCAGGCCATGGAAATGACTGTAGGGTTCTGCGAACTCGACACTGCGTAGAAAGCAAAAAGCCGCTTCAACCCGAAGGTGGAAGCGGCCAAGGCATGTGCCTCAAGGAATCAGTGCACGAACAGGGCGATCAGGATGATGATCGGGATCGGTACGCCGAGGAAAAACAGCAGAAGTGAGCGCATGGTGATTCTCCTTGATTAACGGACTGGCGGCAGGTTGCTCGTGGTGTAGGTTTCGACTTCGACGTACTCGACCGCGTCCCGGCGGCGACCGCCGAAGGTGGCCGAAAGACTGGCGAAGAACGCACCGGCCAGCAGCGCGATGAACATCCACAGCGTCGTCCAGGCAGCGACTTTGGCGGCAGTGTCGGCGGCTTGTTGCGCTTTCACCTTGGCGTCGGCGATTGCCTTTTGGGTGCGGGCATAGATTTCATCGACCCGACGTTCGGCATCGGCCTGGGTCAGGTTGGTACGCTGGGCGACCAGTTGGGCGAGGTATGTACGGTCTTCAGCGCTGAGCTGGCCGTTGGCCAGGCTCTGGGCAAAGATCCGGGTCACGGTGCCACGGGCGGCGTCATCGCTGACGGCAGCGGGACGATCATCGCGAAACAGGCTGTCGACGAAGTAACCGTACGGGTCACTGTCGGTATTGCCCGCCGCCGTGCCGGCTGCTTGCGTCATGGCACCGGCCGCGCCGCCGGCAACACTGGCACCGGCCTGCAAGCCACCGCTGACGATGCTGCTCACCGAGCCAACCACCAGTGTCGCGGTGACCAGCGTGGCCACGCACCAGGCGAGGAAGCCATGAGCGGTGTCGCGGAAGTACACCTCATCACCGTGCATGTTGGCCCACTTCACCCGCAGGCGACCGGCGATGTAGCCACCCAGGCCCGAAGCGATGATTTGCGTGGCGGCCAACCAGATGATGGTGGAAATGCCCAGGCCTTTGGCGCTGACGCCCTCCCCGGCCCACGGTGAAACGGCGGAGAAGCCCAGACCGAAACCCAGCAGCACCAGAATCAGCGACAGTGCCGCTGCAGCGGCAGCCCCGGCGAAGATCGCGCCCCAGGACACGCCCGAGACGTTGCTCGACTCTCCTTCGTAGGCAGGATAAAACCCATCAGAGGATCTATTCATTGTTGTAGTGCTCCAGGCATGAAAAATGGTGTTACAACTCGTCATCAGAGGAATTGCAGTGACCGTGCCAGTCGCCAACATTAAATAAACCGTTTTGATTCAAACACTTAAAAAGAGTGAACTTCTCGGATCCATGCAAATTGCAAAAAACGGGCATTAACAGCGGGTTTTATGCATTGCCACAAAAGCCCGGTCGTGGCGTGTGTCGCCGCTAGAACATGAAAGTTAATTTAAAGCGCCGGCGCAAAATCTTGGCAAAATGCTGCCATTGCGTTTGAACAGACCAGCAGGCCCACCATGACTCGCATCCTCACCATTGAAGACGACGCCGTGACCGCCCGGGAAATTGTCGCCGAACTGAGCAGCCACGGCCTCGACGTGGACTGGGTCGACAACGGCCGTGAAGGCCTGGACCGCGCCGTCAGCGGCAACTACGACCTGATCACCCTCGACCGCATGCTGCCGGAACTCGATGGCCTGGCCATCGTCACCACCCTGCGCACCATGGGGGTGGCCACGCCGATCCTGATGATCAGCGCCCTCTCCGACGTCGACGAGCGTGTGCGTGGCTTGCGCGCCGGCGGCGATGACTACCTGACCAAACCGTTCGCCACCGATGAAATGGCCGCCCGGGTCGAAGTGTTGCTGCGTCGGCAGAACAGCAGTGGCGCACAACCGACCACGTTGCAGGTGGCGGATCTGCAGCTCGACCTGATCAGCCACGAAGCCCGTCGCGCCGAGCAGGTGCTGACGCTGCTGCCGACCGAGTACAAACTGCTGGAATTTCTGATGCGCAACAGCGGCCAGATCCTGTCGCGGATGATGATTTTCGAAGAGGTCTGGGGCTATCACTTCGACCCTGGTACCAACCTGATCGACGTGCACATCGGCCGCCTGCGCAAGAAGATCGACCCGCCGGGCAACGTCCCGCTGATCCGCACGGTGCGAGGCTCGGGTTATGTCATTGCCGAACCCGTCTGACGGTTGGCGTTCTTCCAGCAGCCGCTTGCTGGCGCTGTACAGTTCGTTGTTCGTGGCCTGGAGCGCGATCCTCATGGGGGTCATGTACTTCGAGGTGTCCGGTTATCTCGACAACCTGGCCAAGCACTCGCTGATGCAACGTCAGCACCTGTTTTCGCATTTTCGCGGCGATCAGCTGGAAGACGCGCTCGCCGCCAGCATGACCTTCGACATTCGCGGCATCGACGCCTACGGCCTGTTTGACGCCCAGCACCGCTACCTGGGTGGCGCGTTGCAGAGAATCCCCGAGGGCCTGCCGCTGGACGGCAAGATCCACATGCTCAGCGAATGCGCCGACTCCGACGACCCGACCCTGCCCAACGACAGCTGCGACGCGGTCGCCACCCCGACCCGCGACGGCCGTTGGCTGGTGTTGTTGCGCGATAACGGCTCGCTGTTCGCGGTGACGAAGATCATTCTGCATGCATTGCTCTGGGGCGTGTCGCTGACGATTGTGCCGGGGGTCATCGGCTGGCATTTGCTGCGTCGTCGACCGCTGCGGCGGATTCGGGCGATCCAGGCCAGCGCCCAGTCGATTGTCGCCGGCGACCTGACTCACCGTTTGCCACTGTCCAATCGCCGCGATGAGCTGGACATGCTCGCCGCCATCGTCAACGCCATGCTTGATCGCATCGAGCGCTTGATGAATGAAGTCAAAGGCGTGTGCGACAACATCGCGCATGACCTGCGCACCCCGCTGACCCGTCTGCGCGCCCAGTTGTATCGCATGCAACAGCAGGCCGGCGAAGGCTCGCCGGAAGCGGCGCAACTGGATCTGGTGCTGGCCGAGGCCGATACGCTGATGGCGCGGTTTCGCGGGCTGCTGAGGATTTCCGAGCTGGAGGATCGTCAGCGGCGCTCGGGGTTTGTCGAGCTCGATCCGGTGTTGTTGCTGCAGGAACTGCACGAGTTCTATCTGCCGCTGGCCGAAGACGACGAGTTGCGTTTCGAGCTGAACATGCCGGAAACCCTGCCGATGCTGAACGGTGATCGGGCATTGCTGTTTGAAGCACTGGCGAACCTGTTGAGCAACTCGATCAAGTTCACCCCGGCCGGTGGCACGGTGGTGTTGCGCGGGGTCAATGATGCGGGGCATACGCGGATCGAAGTGCACGACTCCGGTCCCGGGATTCCCGAGTCCGAACGGGAGGCGGTGTTCCAGCGTTTCTACCGCGCCGAGGGCGGGCAACTGCAAAATGGTTTTGGCCTGGGGCTGTCGATCGTTGCGGCGATCGTCAACCTGCATGGGTTCAGTCTTGAGGTGGGACGCAGCGATCTGGGTGGGGCGAAGCTGGTGCTGGATTGTCGGCAGCGCCTGATTTCACAGTCTTGAGATAGATCGTTCCCACGCTCTGCGTGGGAACGATCATTACAAACTCAGGCGGGGTAGTTCGCGCGCAGTGCCTCAAGCCCCCCCTGATAGATCCCGCTGAACAGCGCCACCACTTCCTCATCGCTCACGCCCTTCGCCGTGAAGCGTCCCGACCACGTCACCTTCGCGCCCTGCCCTTGGGCTTCAACACGAATCGTCGCCAGATAATCAGTGGCCGGAAACGGTGCCTGCAAAATCGAATAGCTGTAGGTTTTGCCCGCGTGATCGAACGTCTCCAGACGCTCGACCACCACCCCACCGTCAGCGGTTTGCAAAGTGCGTACACGCCCGCCTTCACTCAACTCGCTGCTGGGAATGAACGGCAGCCAGTCCGGCAGAGTGTTGAAGCCGCCAATCAATTGCCAGACCTGATCGGCCGAAGCCGGGATCTCGATCGTTGCTGATGCTGTTGCCATAACTAAAAAGTCTCTCTCAATAAATTCAGATAGTCAGGCTGTCGACCACGCCGCCGTCGACCCGCAACGCGGCGCCAGTGGTGGCTGAAGACAGCGGTGAAGCGATGTAGGTGACCAGGTGCGCGACCTCTTCGACATCCGCCACGCGCTGGATGATCGAGCTCGGACGAGCCCGGCGCACAAAGGCGTCAGCCTCGTCCCGCAGGCTGCGACCGGACTCGGCGGCGGCATCCTTGAGCATTTCCTCGACACCGTCGGTGAAGGTCGGCCCCGGCAGGATCGCGTTGACCGTCACCCCGGTGCCCGCCAGACGCTTGGCCAGGCCATGGGACACCGCGAGGTTGGCGCTTTTGGTCACGCCGTAGTTGATCATGTCGGCCGGGGTGGCCACGCCGGATTCCGAAGACAGGAAGATCACCCGGCCCCAGCCCTGCTCGACCATCGCCGGCACGTAATGCCGCGACAGGCGTACGCCGGAAATCACGTTGATTTCATAGAAGCGCGTCCATTCATCGTCCGGCGCGTCGAAAAAATCCACGGCGTTGTAGATCCCGAGGTTATTCACCAGGATGTCGGCTTTCGGTTCGGCGGCGAACAGTTTCTGCGCGCCTTCGGCCGTGCCCAGATCCGCCGTCAGACCGCGCAGTTGCGCGCCCGGCACCTTGTCGCGAATGCTCGCCAGCGCCTGTTCGACCTTGGCCGCGTCGCGACCGATCACCACCACCGTGGCGCCCGCCTCGGCCAGCGACTGGCTGATGCCCAAACCGATGCCCGCCGTGCTGCCGCTGACAATCGCCAGTTTTCCGCTCAGATCGATCTTCATGCTTTCACCTCGTCGATGGGTAATGGTGCACGTTCGGACACCAGTCTCGCTTCACGCATGGCCTGCCAGAAACCGGCCGGAATAACCGCCGACAGCGCCGCCACATCTTCAGCGATGCGCCCCGGTTTGCTCGCGCCGGGAATCACGGCTGCCACAGCCGGATTGGCCAGCGAGAATTGTAGTGCAGCCGCTTTGACATCCACGCCATGGGCCGCGGCGATGCGTTTGATCTGCTCGACCTTCGCCACGATCTCAGGGCTGGCCTTCTGGTATTCGAAGTGCGCGCCGCCGGCCAGGATCCCCGAGCTGTAGGGGCCGCCGACAACAATCTCGACATTCTGTGCCCGCGCCGAATCCATCAAACGCTGCAGAGCGCGGTCGTGATCGAGCAAAGTGTAGCGGCCGGCCAGCAGGAAGCCGTCAGGCTGCGCTTCGGTCAGGTCCAGCGTCAACTCGCACGGCTCGACCTTGTTCACGCCCAGGCCCCAACCCTTGATCACACCTTCTTCACGCAGGCGGGTCAGGACTTTGAAGGCGCCGGTGCGGGCCTGATTGAAGTACTCCAGCCATTGGTCGCCGTAGAAATCCTGAGCGATGTCGTGAACCCAGACGATGTCGAGGCGATCGGTTTTCAGACGTTTGAGGCTGTCTTCGATCGAGCGCAACGTGGCGTCGGCGCTGTAGTCGTTGACGATTTTGTTCGGGCGGCCATGTTCGAATACCCCGCTTTTCTCGCCCAGATCCCGGGCGGCAGCGTCTTCGACTTCATCGAGAATCACCCGGCCAACCTTGGTGCTGAGCACATAGTCGTCACGCTGGTAGCGGGACAGTGCTTCGCCGAGGCGGATTTCCGAAAGGCCCGAGCCGTAGAACGGCGCGGTGTCAAAGTAACGCACCCCGGCCTCCCACGCCGCGTGCACGGTGGCTTGCGCTTCCTCTTCAGGAATGGCGCGGAACATGTTGCCCAGTGGCGCGGTGCCAAAGCCGAGTTGGCCGGGGAGTTTGTCTTTCAAGCTCATGATGCTGTCCTCGTAAGTCGTGGTCGGTGTTGACCGTTGAGCAGATCCTAGATTGCGCCACCAAGACCGTCCAAGACATAATCCGCAGCACTTGAGTCCCTGAAGGTCTGACATGATCGACATCCGCCAATTGCGCTACTTCGTCGCCGTCGCCGAGGAAGAACACGTCGGCCGCGCCGCCGAGCGCCTGCACATTTCCCAGTCGCCCCTGAGCCGGCAGATCGCCCAGCTCGAAGAACGCCTGGGCCTGACCCTGTTCGAGCGCAGCCAGCAGCGTATCCGCCTGACCCGCGACGGCCAGACCTTTCTTGCCGAAACCCGCGCCCTGCTGACCCACGCCAATCGCCTGGAATCCCTCGGCAAACGCCTGGGCCGTGGCGAAGAAGGCGGCCTGTGCATCGGCTACATCGAAAACGCGATGCACGCCGGGGTCTTGCCCAATGCCCTGCGCGTGCTGCGGGTCGATCGGCCCAACGTGCATGTCGCGCTGTACAACCTGAGTTCCGCCGAACAACTGGAAGGTCTGCGTCAGCGTAGCCTCGATATCGCGCTGGTCAGTGAACCGCCGACGATCGACGACCCTGACCTGCTGGGCTTTCAGGTGCTGGACGACCCGATGCTGCTGGCGCTGCCCGAACGACACCCGCTGAACCAACTGGCGTCGCTGACCCCGACGGATCTGGCCGATCAGGAATGGATCGGCGTGCAGCCACGCCAAGGGGCCGACGATGAGTTCGTCAGCGCCTGTATCCGCGCAGGTTTCACCCCGGATGTGCGGATGCAGGCCACCGAGCCGTTTACCGCGTTGGGGCTGGTCGCCTCGGGCCTGGGGATCGCGATGATCCAGAAGGGCCTGAGCCACAATGCACCGCCGGGCGTGGTGTTGCGGGAAGTGCCGTGGCTGGCGTTCACCACACCGTTGTGGGCGGCGTGGCACCGGATCAACCTGCGGCCGCTGGTGGAAACGTTTCGCCAGGTATTGACCGGCATCGATCCCGCCCAGTGACCCGACAGCGCAAGACTTTGCTGCTTTACTGAAAAGACTCAAAAAACCAGCGAGCCTTCCGGCATGAACCGCAATGACCTGCGTCGCGTGGACATGAACCTGTTGGTGATTTTCGAAACCCTGATGTTCGAAAAGAACCTGACCCGCGCCGGGGAAAAGCTGTTCCTCGGCCAACCCGCCGTCAGTGCTTCACTGGCGAAACTGCGCGACCTGTTCGACGACCCGTTGCTGGTGCGCAACGGCCGCGTGCTGGAGCCGACCCAGCGGGCGCTGGCGATCCTCAAGGAATTGCAGCCGGCAATGGACACCATTTCCGGGGCGGTCAGCCGGGCCAAGGATTTCGACCCGTTGACCAGCCGCGACGTGTTTCGCATCGGTCTGTCGGACGACGCCGAGTTCGGCCTGCTGCCCCCGCTGCTCAAGCAATTGCGCGAGGAAGCGCCGGACGTGGTGGTGGTCATCCGCCGGGTGAATTTCCTGCTGATGCCGTCGATGCTGGCGTCCGGGGAAATTTCCGTCGGCGTCAGTTACACCACCGAATTGCCGGCCAATGCCAAACGCAAAAAACTGCGGGACCTGCGCTGCAAGATCTTGCGTGGCGACGACCGCCCCGGTGCACTGACCCTCGATGACTACTGCGAACGGCCTCATGCGCTGGTGTCGTTTTCCGGGGATCTGGGCGGTGCCATCGACAACGATCTGGCGCGGATCAACCGCGCGCGTCGTGTGGTGCTGGCAGTGCCGCAATTCGCCCCGCTGCGGGCGATTCTGGCCGGCACCGACATGCTGGCCACCGTGCCGGATTTCGCCGCTTGTGCGCTGGTCGAAGGCAGCAGCGTATTGCGCGCCGACGACCCGCCGTTCGACATCGTACCGTCGGAGCTGTCGATGGTCTGGAACGGGGTCAACGACAACGATCCGGCGGAACGCTGGTTGCGCTCGCTGATTGCCCATCACATGTCGGCGCCTCTTCCACTACAGGCGCACTGATCGGCTTGAACCCCGGATCAACCTCGCGCAAGTAAACCGGCAGGTCGGTCATCGGCGGCATCTGCGGGATCTCGAAATACATCTGCACCACCCAGCCACGGTGATAATTGTTGTGATTGATCACGTGCATCAGGATCGCCCCGGCGTTCATGGTGCCGCCATCGCCGGAAACGAATTTGAAGTCGATCGAGCGGTTCAGCGAGGCTTCGGTCTGCTGCGCGCTCCAGGAGCGATACCAGCCGTCGACTTTCTGCTGGGCCTGGCGCAGCTCGCCGAGGTCGGCGTGCACCAGATCATGGGACGTCTTGAAACCGTGGTCGCGTCCTTCAAGGTGAGCCTGCCAGATCCGGTCGACCACGTAGATGTGGTTCAGCGTACCGATCATGTTCTTGAAAACCGTCTTGCGCTCCCTCGTCGTCTCCCCCGCCGGCAGCGCTTGCAGGCTGTCGAACAGACGCTGATTGGCCCAGGACTTGTAGTCCGTCAGCAGATGGGCCGTAGCCAGATTGATCATCGCGGGTCACCGTAGGCACAAAAAAGGGCTCCGCCTAGGATAGACCTCTCTTGCGGGAATGGCGGTGGTGCTGACTATTGGTCGGGTCTACAGTGAAATCGCCGTCCCCTTCACAAGGACGTGAAGCATGCAAAATCGCCCGACGCTGGCGATTGGTGCCCGGGGTTTATTGAGGTTGCAGACGCAGTTGACCGTTGCTGTCGATGCTCAGGGCAATGTCACGGTAACTGGCAATCGTCGCATGTGTGGTTTCAAGCGGATGCTGGTGAGTCGTGGTGATGACCATCAACGGCGCGCCGGCGGCTTCAGCGGCTTGAATACCGACGGTGGCATCTTCGAAAATCAGGCAGTCCGCCGGCTCCAGGCCCAGGCGTTTGGCCGCCAGACGATAACCGGCCGGATCCGGTTTGCCGGCGCTCACGTCCTCGGCGGTGATCATTACCGCCGGTTCAGGAATCCCCGCCGCCGCCATCCGCCGCAACGCCAGATCCCGTGGCGCCGAAGTCACCATGGCCCAGCGATCCGTCGGCAACGACTTGAGAAACGCCGCCGCCCCCGGAATCTCGACAATGCCTTCGACGTCTTCGATTTCCGCCTCGGTGATGAACGCCGCTTGCGCCTCGGCGTCCACGCCCGGCAGGTTCAGGCGAGTGATGGTGTCGATGGCACGCACGCCGTGGATGGTCGGCAGGAACGTTTCGACGTTCACCCCGTGGCGCACGGCCCAGGCGGACCAGATCCGCTCGGCGGCAGCGATGGAGTTGAGGACGGTGCCGTCCATGTCGAACAGAAACGCGCCGAACGCGCGATTGAAAACAGTCTCGTGAGCTGACAAAAGATCACATCCTCGCAAGGGGCCGGGCAACGATGCCCGGCAATGTAGCACTTGCTAGACGCTTCAGTGCAGACGCGGTGCCTTGGATTTGAACGCACCGTCCACGCAGTCGAGCAACTGGCCGATGGCCCAGGGCTTCTTGATGAACGCCACCGGATGCTTCACGCCCGAGGTTTCCGGTGTTTCATAACCGGACATGACCATCACCGGTTTGTCCGGCCAGCGCTCGCCGACCAGGTTGGCCAGGTCCGCCCCGTTGAGGGTGCCGGGCATGGTGATGTCGGTGAGCAGCAGCGCCACTTCGGGCGCGTGCTCTTCCAGATATTGCGAAGCCGCATCGGCACTGGTCTGCGGCTCGACCTTGAAACCTTCCTCCTGAAGAATTTCGCACAGAAACTCCAGAATCAACGGATCGTCCTCGACTACCAGAATCAATCCGCCAGGAAGGTGCGCGCTCGACGTCGAAATTGGACACATGAACTGGCACTCCCTGAATTGCATGAACGATTTAGCGGCTTGAATCCGCTGCTTATCAGGTATGAGCAGCACCTTCTACAGAAATTCATTTTTGATACAGGTCTTTTCGATAACACTCGGTCGATGGGCAGTCGCCGGTACGAAATTGCGGTTAAAATGCGCGCCCTTTTGCTGGCCGATCCCGATTGATGAACCCTCAAGCCCTCGCCGTTCTCCATGCCCACCTGCTCACCGCGCTGACGTCGGCACCGGTCGAAACCCGGCGCCTGTTTCATGGGCGCGGGCGTTGCTGGCCGGGGCTGGAACAAGTCACCGTGGACTGGCTGCAAGGCGTGGTGCTGGTGTCGCTGTTCAAGGAGCCCGAGGCTTCGCAGCTGGAAGACCTCAAGCGTCTATTGCTGGAGATCACCGGTTCAAAGCAATGGCAGCAATCCGGCGCCCAGACTCTGCTGATTCAGCATCGTTACCTGCCGCAGAGCACCGCCGAATGGCTGTTGGGCGAAGAAATCGACGAGATGACCATCGTCGAGGGCGGGCTGAGATATCGGGTGGATCTGGGTCGCAAGCAGAACGCCGGGCTGTTTCTCGACATGCGCTACGGGCGCAACTGGGTGCGCGAACAGGCGGCGGGCAAACGGGTGCTGAACCTGTTCGCCTACACCTGCGGCTTCTCGGTGGCGGCCATCGAGGGCGGCGCCAGCCATGTGGTCAACCTCGACATGTCCCGCGCCGCCCTGAGCCGGGGCCGCGACAATCACCGACTGAACGGGCACGACCTGAGCAAGGTCAGTTTTCTCGGCCATGACCTGTTCAAGTCCTGGGGCAAAGTGATCAACAGCGGCCCGTACGATCTGGTGATCATCGACCCGCCGTCGTTCCAGAAAGGCAGCTTTCTGCTGACCAAGGACTACCAACGTGTGCTGCGTCGTCTGCCGGAACTGCTGACGGCGCAGGGCACCGTGCTGGCCTGCATGAATGATCCATCGTTCGGTTCGGACTTCCTGATCAACGGCGTGACCCAGGAAGCGCCGAGCCTGCGCTTCGAGCAGCGGTTGGAGAATCCACCGGAGTTTCCCGATGTCGATCCTGAAAGCGGCCTGAAGGCGCTGGTCTTCAAGCGCACTGAATAACTTCCTCGCCGGTTTCAGCGGAACAGTCCGAGGCCCATTTCGCGCGCAGCTTGCAACTGCACCGCCGGATCGCTCGACTCGGACTCCAGCAACAGCGCCGAGCCCGCCACCGTCGCCCCGCAGTAATCGAAGATGCCGTGATCAATCTGCGTCTTCATCGCCGCGCCGTAGCCGTGGCGCTCGTAGGTGCGCGCATCCGCCCCGCCGAGTCCGACCAGGTGCACACGCAGCCGTCCGAGCTTCTTGTGCGTCGAATCACCATCGAAATCGTACGCCCAGCCATTGCTGAACACCCGGTCGATCCAGCCCTTGAGCAGCGCCGGCATCGACCACCAGAACACCGGATATACCAGTACCAGCGCATCGGCGCGGTCGATACGCGCCTGCTCGGCCAGCACGTCCGCCGGTGGTGCGGACTCGCGATGATGCACCGCCCAGTCGGCCACGCCGAATCTCGGGTCGAATGCCTCGGCGTGCAGGTCGGCGATTTCGAAGGTGTTGGACGGATCGCTTTGCGACAGTCCTTTGGCAATCTGCTGCGCCAATGAGTGGGTCAGCGAACGTGGATCATCGTGATCGACAACAATCAATGCGTGCATGGGGAAATCTCCGGTTGGTGATTGCTGACCAAAGGCTTATCCTTTGGATAAGTTACGACTAGTAAGTTACCTTCAGTAAGTTACGTTTGGTATATAAGCAATGTCAACCACTGAAATCCCCGATCCCGCACCACCTCGCCGCCGCCTGTCCCGGGAAGACCGCCAGCGCCAGTTGCTCGACATGGCCTGGCAGCTGATTCGCGAAGAAGGCACCGATGCCCTGACCCTCGGCTATCTGGCGGAAAAGGCCGGCGTGACCAAACCCGTGGTCTACGACCACTTCACCACCCGCGCCGGATTGCTCGCGGCGCTGTATCAGGATTTCGACCGGCGCCAGACCGCGCTGATGGACGCGGCGCTGGCCAATGCCGAAGCAACCTTGAGCGGCACTGCGACGGTGATTGCCACGGCGTATGTCGATTGCGTGCTGACCCAGGGCAACGAGATTCCGGGGGTGATCGCCGCCCTGGCGAGCACGCCGGAACTGGAGAAGATCAAGCGTGAATACGAGGCGATCTTTCTGGAGAAGTGCCGCAGCGTGCTCTCGCCTTTTGCGGATGGCGGCGATATTACCCAAGCCGGATTACGCGCCATGCTCGGCGCCGCCGAAGCGCTGTCGCAAGCAGCAGCCACCGGCGAAATCGGCGCCGAGCAGGCTCGTGACGAGCTGTTCGCCACCATCATTGCGATGGTCGAAAGAGCCGCCGCCCGCGCCACCCAAGCAGGTGACTGACGGTACTTGAGCGCATCACCACAGCTTCCTACGATGGAGCTACGCAGTCGCTTGGTCCGCCAAGCCGTTGCGTAGGTGCGGGTGCTCTGAACCCCAATCAAGCCCGCACCTGGCTTCATGCGCATCTTGAGCCTCGCGGGCTCTACTTCCTCCCCATCAAAGAGTCTTGAGGCTCTTTTTTTGTCTCGGAAAATCAGCGTTCGGGTTCGCGGCGGATCGAACGCCACGTGGCCTGGGCCAGCAATTCGCGATAAGCCTTGGGACTGCCCTGCACCCGCCCGGACAGCCACGCGCGGCAATAGCTGTCGGCCTGACCGACGATCAGCGACGGCAACAGCTCGGCCGGGCATTCATTGAGTTCATTTGCGCGTCCGGACTCGGCCAGCCAGGTACGCAGCCCCAGGTTGCGGGTTTTGTTGCGCTCGGCCAGTTCATCCTTGTGCGGCCCCCGGGTCACGGCATAGCGCGCGTGATACTGGAACCGCGCCCATTCCGGCTGGTTCTCGACCCAATCCACGTAGCTGTAGACCAACGCCTGCACGCCCTCTTCGGTGGACGTCGCGTCGGCCAGATAGGCGTCGCGCAGGCGCGCCTGATCCTCCAGCGCGGTGAAGAACAGCGCGGCCACCAGCCCTTCCTTGTTGCCGAAATGGTGGTAGATCGCCCCGACGCTGGTGTCGCACTCGGCGCGGATCATTTCGATGGTGGTGGCCTCGATCCCCTGTTCGTTGAACAGGCGCAGGGCCTTGCGAAAGATGTCGCGCTTGAGTTCGGCACGGCGGCCGGGGTAGCTGCGTTCGAGTAAATCTGCGGTGTCCATGGCCTTGAAAATCCGGGTAAAGGGCACGTCCGTGCCGGTGATCGAAACGCGCACAGGTTGACAGATTTCCCGCGAACAGAATACCGTTCCGTTACAGAATAATATTCTGTAACGGAACATCATTCTGTAAATCCCTTAACCGCGAGGCTTCATCCATGAGTCAGTTTCTCAGCATGTTCAACAGCGTCGGTTCTCAGGCATTCAGTCAGATGGCCTGCCAGGTCGCGCCGTACTTCAGCACCATCAATCCGCTGGTGACCGAGTTGCGGGCAGGTTCCGCGCAGGTACAAGTGCCGTTTCGCCGCGAGATCACCAACCACCTCGGCACCGTGCACGCCATTGCCCTGTGCAACGCCGCCGAACTGGCGGCCGGGATGATGACCGACGTGTCGATTCCCGCTGGTGCACGCTGGATTCCCAAAGGCATGACCGTCGAATACCTGGCCAAGGCCAAGACCGACGTGACCGCCGTGGCCAATGGCGAAGCGTTGGACTGGCAGACCGAAGGCGACAAGATCGTGCCGGTGGATGTTCACGACGCCGAAGGCAAGAAAGTGTTCACGGCGCTAATCACCATGAACGTGAAACTGTCCTGAAATCACCGGCACAAAAAAGGTTCATCACGGATTGCCGGGAAACACGCTCTTGATCTTCATGAAAAAGAATTCGCTATCCCGGTAACCGT
>NZ_JBJXHJ010000036.1:0-34293 GCF_046487845.1 Pseudomonas sp. PHC1 | reverse complement strand
CTTGGATTTTGAAACACCCGCTGATAGGTTGCAGCGACTCGTTGCGTTGACCGGTTGAGCCCGCCACAGATTTATTTTTTATTGTCTTTAGCGAAAAATAAATCTGTCCCCTTTGATTCTGTCCCCTTTGATTCTCTTTGATTCTGAAATCCATTTTCTTATTGACGGTTCTTCGGATTCTAGCTCTGCGCAATGTTGTCGTAGCTTGTCCCGTCAAGCCCATGCCATACACTTCGTGGGATATGTTTTTGCGCTGTCATTTTTTTTTCTCGAACGTGAGAAGGGGAGGGTATTTTCTTTCGCGAATGATAAATCTGTCCCCTTCTTTCTTGCCTAGCGTTACCTTGTTAGGTTGATTCGGCTTTGATCAGCAAGTTATTGAGTTCAGGTTCAATTTCATCGTGGGGGGTGTTTTTTATAACTTCTTTGATAAAGGTTGCATATTTTTTTTCTATAGGGACTTCTGCCCAGTCGAGTTCATATATTGCAATTGTTTTTACATCTCTGTAGTTCGATTCGGAAAGTAGAAGTTTCAGTATTTCTATTGAGCGCTCAGTACGGTCCTCGCCCAGTGAAACCGCGCAACGTTGCTGCCAATATTCTGGCTTGGAAAGTATCTCTGTTGTTAAGCGGTCCCATTGTTGTTTTGTAAAGTCTATCAGGACGGTTTTTGCAACAAGCTCCGTGGTGTATTCTGTCCAGTTTGAATCTTCCGAATCACCAATCCAGGTACAGAGTTTTTCATAAGTTTCATCTTTTTCAAAGTTGCTCACGGAGTCGCTCCTGTTGGATATGATGAAGTAACGGCGCCGTTTTCTTTGATGACCTGCCATTCAACACCATCAACAATTTTTGTGTGTTCGGTAACGAGAGCCCCAGGTTCGTTTCTTAAGATCTTACCAGGCTCTGCTGCTACTTCATCAGTAACTTTTAGTATTTTTGCATCACTCCAACTCTTAGGTGCGAAGGTATGTCGATTCGGCGACTTCGCTGCCGACCAGCCAATCGTGCCATCTTTTCGTTCTAGAATCATTTTGAAATTTTTTACACTCGTTGTTCCATCCTTATTGATGCTAACAACGTCGTATTGATACTTTTCTGGCGAGTTCATTGCTTGGGGGGAGTGCCCGCCGATAGGCTTATTATGTCCAGGGCTTCGAGTTCCATATAGAATTTTTTCCTGCATAGCCTTCGGGATCGGCCCTGCATATGGAGCTTCAGGACTGCCATCTTTGACCTTGGCATTGTCTTCCGGCTTTTCTGCACCGGTTGATGAGTTTTCTTTGTTATCGCTCCCGGGACAACCATTCAGCCCCAACGGATCCACCCACCCCGTAGGGTTAGGCACGTACTGGTAGTTATTCAACCCACCCGCAAGCTTGATCGGATCCGGTGTCAGAAACCGCCCAGTCCCCGGATTGTAGTAGCGATGACGGTTGTAGTGTAGGCCCGTCTCGGCATCAAAATACTGACCTTGGAATCGCAACGGGTTGTCGATTTCGCTGACATCCAGCGCAGCTAGGTTGCCGTACGCACGGTACTTCGCGGACCACATGATCTCGCCACTGTAATCAGTGAGTTCCTGCGGTGTGCCCAGGTGATCGAGCTGGTAGTAGAACGGCGTTGCCTTACGCGGTCCTTCGCCGTCGAGCATCGCCAGCGGGCGGAAGCTGCCGGGTTCGTAGATGTAGGTGCGATAACGGTTGTCACCGCTTTCGGCGATCAGGCGTTCGCCTTGCCACAAGAACTCGGTGGTTTGGCCATCGACGGTTTTCTCGATGCGACGACCGAAGGCGTCGTATTTGTAGGATGCAGTGCCGCCGCCCGGCAGGCTGACACCGATCAGTCGATGCTGGCAGTCGTAGCGATATTCGGTGACGAGTTTCTGTCCGGTGCCACGGCGTTCGCGGATCAGGTTGCCATAGGCGTCGTAGTCGTAGTGGCGGTCGCCCTGCATCAGCAAGCGGTTGCCTTTGACATTGGCGAGGTTGGCGGTGCCTTCGTTGTTCTGGCCGAGCAGGTTACCCGCTGGATCGTGGGCGAAGCTCTCCGGCGTAGTGCCACGAACGCTGATCAAGCGATCAAGCGGATCGTAGTGGTAGCTGCGGTTGCCCTTGCGGCTGTCGTCGATGCCGGCGAGGTTGCCGTTGGCGTCGTAGTTGTAGCGGCGCTGGAACAGGTGTTTGTCGCGTTGGCTGACGCTGTGGGCCTGCAAGCGGCCCTGTTCGTCATATTGATACTGGCTGAGCAGCAGGCCCTGCTGGCGCTGCTGTTCGCGACCACCGCTGAACTGGTGAGACGTCAGGCGCGAGCCATTGAGATCGATGCCGCTGAGCATACCGCCGGGCTGGTGGCGGTAATCGAGTTTGCTGCCATCGGGCAAGCGACAGTGCTTGAGCTGGCCGACGCTGTCGTACTCATAGCGCAAGGTGCCCCAGCCCTGGTGTTCGGTGACGAGGCGATCTTGCAGGTCGTATTCGTAGGCGAGCGGCCAGTGTCCGTCGTCGACGTTGACCAGGCGACCGAGGGCATCGTAGCTGTAGTGGATTTCTTCGCCGTCGGGAAGTGTCTTCACCAGAAGCCTGCCTGCGGCGTCGCGTTGGTATTCAGTCACCAACTCGCTGCCGTCATCGCCGAATTCGGTTTTCTTCAGCAACTGGCCATTGAGGTCGTATTCGTACGCAGTGCGACGACCGTCGAAGCCGGTTTCTTGCTGGATCAGGCCATTCGGGAAGTAGTTGAGCTTATAGTGCTCGCCGCGCTCGTTTTCGATTTCGGTCAGCAGCAGGCGCGAGTTGTCGTAGCGGTAGCGCAACTGGCTGCCGTCAGGATTGATACGACGGCTGACAAGGTGCAGGTTGTCGGCATATTCGTAACGGGTGACGCGGCCGAGTTCGTCGCGTTCGGCAGTGACGTTGCCGTAGGCGTTGTAGGTGAACGCGCGTGTTGCACCGCCCGGCAGGGTAATTTGTGCAAGGCGGTTGGCGGTATCCCATTGGTATTGGGTGATGGCCCCGGACTCTTCTTGCCGAGTAATCTGCCGACCCAACGCGTCGTAGCGATATTTGCGTTGACCACCGTCGGGCAGGCGTTCTTCAAGCAATTGACCGAGGTTGTTCCAGCCCAGTTGGTGCCGGCTGCCATCCGGGTGACGGATCTCCAGCAAACGTCCTTGACGGTCGTAGCTGTAAAACGTCGAATTTCCGTCCGGGTCGATCTGCTGGGTAACATCGCCCTGTCTGTTGCGTTGATACTTCCAGCTGGCTTTGCCGCGATGAACATCACTGACGAAACCGTTGCTGTATTCGTAGATGATGGCCTCATCTTCAGGAGGGATGACGGCGATCATCAATCCATTGTCGTCGTACCGGTATTCGGTCACGGCGCCGAGAGGATCCTTTTCCGCGACCAATTGGCCTTTATCGTTATAGGCCTTGAGGTGCTCGGCTCCATCCGGATCGATCTTGCTGATCAGTCGTGCCTGGTCGTCATGGGTGTAGACCTCTTCGCTGCCATCGGCGTTGGTAACGGTCACGCTGCCTTTGTCATCCCAGGCGTAGTGCGCGTCCATCTGCGAGAAGTTTGCCCAGTGGTGGATGCATCGAGCCAGTTTGCCTTCGTTCTCCCACTCCCAGAAGAAGCTCGCGCCGCCGGCCAGTTGCCGTTCCAGAATCACATGTTGATCGTTGTAGCGATAACGCTCGGCTTCCCCGGCAGCATTCTTCGCTTCAATCAACCGGTGCTGCGCGTCATAGGTGTAGGTGACCAGCGTCTGGACGGTATTCCAGGCATCCTCAAGATTGTCTGCTGGAAGAAACTGCTGATAGTCCACAGCCACAATGTGTTTGCGGTCGTAGCGTAAAAACAGGGCACGACCTGCGCCGTTGTCGAGGCGTTTGATGCGCCCGTGGATGTCCCGTGTGATGTGCAGACGATTGCCATAGCTGTCGCTGATGGCGATCAGGGTGGCGCCTTTGCTGTTGAATCGGAAGTGGTAGAACGATGGGCGTTTGCCGGCCTGCGCCAGCACCAGTTCTGACGGGTCATCGCCGAGGAAAATGGCTGCACGCGAGAGGCTGTTAGTGATCGCCGGGCGTTGCTCGCTTGGAAGCGGGAACGGTGTGGAGCGGTTTTCGTGGTCGGTCCAGATGACTTCATCGCCCACGATTTCGATGCGGTGAGCAAGGGCGTGACTCCACCCGTATCCCAAGCCACAGTCGATTTCCACGGCGCTGGTTCTGTACAGGCGTGTCCATTCAAACGACAGCAAGCCGTCAAGCTGGCCATCTGTCAGCGTCAGTAGTTCTTCGCCGGTGACCATCGACACCGGGCATCCGTTGGTACACGTCTCCGAGGCGGGTTCGGCGCTCTTTTCCGCAGGCGTCTTTGCCTGTTTTGAAGCGTCATCACCGACTTCACCTTTACCCAGCCTTGCGTTCTTTTTCCCGTCGAAGCGCAGCTGAGAGACGCCATTTCTCACCTTCGCCGTCACCCCACGCGCCGCAACGGCGGTGTATTTGGCGACGTACTCCATAAAGCCATTGATGATCTTGAACAACGACTTCACGAAGCTGGTGACCGCGTTGATGACAAGCTCACCGTACTTCTTCAATCGGGCGGCGAGGTAGATAACCCCTGTGCCTTCGGCCGCAATCGTCAGTACCACGCCAATCACGATGTCGATCGCGATGCCGACGACAATGGCCGTGGTCATCTTCGCAACGTCGCCGGCCATCTTCATTGGCGGCAAGCCTGCCAGCCAGATCACGGCACTGCGTACCAGCAGGAACAAAGCGGCCTCGTCGCTGGCCAGCAACATGGCTTTTTTCATGATGTCTGGCGAGCTTTGGGCGACTTTGATCAGGTCCTGGACGCCGGCACCGAGATCATTCGCAAACTTCTTGGGGTCTTGCAGAATGTCGAGCACCAGACTAATGCCATCCCACACGCCTTTGATGGCTTCCCAGCCACCTTCAAGAATGCCGTTGCCGATCGCCATCGCCGTGCCTGAAGCCGACAGGTTCGACCACTGTGGTTTGAACCCGGCCCACTCTTTGCGCAGGAAACCTTCGAGGTCCGCTGTCACGCCGCTGTAGGAGCTGAACAGAGCGTCGATCTGCGCGGGTGTCACTTCGTTGTGAACACGGATTTTGTAGAACTTGCCGGGAATCCCACCGGTCCAGCTGGCTTTGCCTTGTTGATCGAGTTTGACCTTGCTGACTGCACCACCTTCCACCGCGACGATCTCGACTTCGATATCGCCTACAGGAATGTCATAAACCGATTCGAACTTGCTCTCGATCAGCAGCGGTCCCTTCAATGGGCACTGAGCAACGTTCGAAGTGAAGTCGCCGTCGGTCATGCTCACCGATTTGCTGGTGCCCCCCACCTTGATCACTCGCTCCATGCCCAGCAGGGAAGGTAGGTCAGCCGCTCGGCTGGCTTTGTCGGCGACGTTGGCGTACCAGGTTTTGGTCTGTTCCTGATACAGCTTCAGACTGTCCTTGAAGGTGTTCAGTTGGTTGTCAACAAAGGCAACGCGATCCATCAGCCTTGCTCCAGAATCAGGTGGTTTAACAGTGCTTCTTTAAGGTTGTCCGGAGCATCCGGGCGACGTACGAAACGGGTGATTTTCAGTTTCAGGTTGTTCTCGGGCCACGCGCTGTAGACGTCCGGGCGTGCTTCTTCGAGCCATTGCATCAAGTTGCCGACCAGCGTCGTTCGATCCTCTTTCGCCAACTGATCCAGCAACTTCTTCGGCACCTCCCACCACGGCCAATCCTTCACCTTCGGCACCACCCTCGGCCCGACTTCCAGGCTCCGCCCATTAATCAGATACCGCTCAAACACCGGCAACACTTCCCCAGCCGTCTCACCCAACCCTTCAAGAATCGGATAGATATGCCGCCCATCCCAGAACCGGAAAAACACTTCGGTCCCGTCCGGCATCTTCACCTGGGTCAAACTGCGCAGATGTTCGAAGACTTCGTTGGGCTCCGAGCGGGAGACCGCCAGCCAGCCCCAGTCGAGGGCGTCGGTTTCGGTGATCCAGGGCAGGAAGGCCGAGTTGGCCTTGAGTTCGGCGACGTAGGGCATCACCGGTTGCCAGGTGGAGTAGGGCGTTCCACCCCAGACGGGAATGGCCTGGACGGACGGTTCGCTCTGATACAAGGCCTTGAGCGCTTCGGCATCGCTCGCGGCACTGATGACCAGATACAGACGTTCGTCTTTTTGCAACGGCTGTTGTGCCAGCCAATCCTTGGGTGTCAGTCGATTAGATGGCACAGGCACCTGCCTTGCATTTTTCGCACTCTTCGCAGAACGGTGCATTACGTTTGAGGGTGTTGATTTGCGCCGGGGTCAGCACGGAGCCCGCCTTGTCGGCATCTGCTTGTTTCAGCACGCCCGGCATCAACGGGGCGGCACCCGTGCCGCTGCCTGGTCCGCCGCCGGAGTTGATGTTGATCGCCGGCCCGCTCATGGTCACGCCGCCGCCATCGATTTTGATGAAGCTGCCGCCGCCGACCAGCGTCAGTTCGGCCCCGGCCTCCAGCACCACCTTCATCCCGCTGCTCAGGTGAATTTCCTGCCCCGCGTCGATGAATTGCCCGGTACCGATCTTGATGTGCTGGTTCACGCCCACGGTCAGGTGGTCGTTGGCCCGTGCTTCGACTTTGCGGTCTTCATAAACCGTGTGGTGTTCTTCGGCCTTGAATTCCGTGTAGCTGTTTTTTTCCACGACGTCGTGGCGTTCGTTGCCCACGCGGATTTTCTGGTCGTGTTCGATGTTCTCGTCCCAGTCGCGCTGGGCGTGGAGGAAGATCTGTTCCTGGCCTTTCTTGTCTTCGATGCGCAGTTCGTTGAAGCCGCCGCCGCCCATCGAGCTCAGGGTCTTGAAGGTGGTGCGCGTCTTGTTCGCCGGCAGGGCGTAGGGGACGGTGTTTTCCTTGTGGTATAGGCAGCCGCTGATCAGCGGCTGGTCGGGGTCGCCTTCGAGGAAGGTGACCAGCACTTCCATGCCGATGCGCGGGATGGCGATGCCGCCGTACTGGGCGCCGGCCCAAGCGCTGGAGACGCGCAGCCAGCAGCTGGTCTTGTCGTCGGCCTGGCCTTCACGGTCCCAGTGGAACTGGACTTTGACGCGGCCGTATTCGTCGCAGTGGATTTCTTCGCCTTTCGGCCCGGTGACCACGGCGCTCTGGCTGCCGAGGATGCGCGGTTTCGGGTGGCGCAGGGGCGGGCGGTTCGGCACGTCCCACGGGGTGGCCTGGAAGCGGTTGCGGTAGCCCTGATGAAAATCGTCTTTGAGCGCGGTGGTGTCGCTGGTGACCGACTCTTCCAGCACCTGCGGCTGTTTGCCTTCGTGGTGGACTTCGGTGAGCAGCCACAGGTCATTCCACTTGGCTTTCGGGTGTTCTTTCAGCGCGAGGAAATGGCCGCTGACCAGCAGAGGTTGGTCGCTCTTGCCTTCGGCGAGCTGGAAGTCGCTGCGGTGGCGTTCGAGGGCGCGTTTGGCCAGGTGCTTGCCGCGCTCGCGGTCGACGAAACGGCCCGGGTAATCGTAGTCCTCGAGGTCGGGCAGGGCATCGCCACGGTTTTCGCTTTCGAGGGTGATTCGGGGTTTTTCGAAGTCGTAGTCGCGGCGGGTGGTGCGGCTGGTGCGGGTTTCCAGGCGCAGGTCGAAGCGCTTGATCACCGGGTCGCTGGCGACCATCCCGGAGTCCTGTTGATAGGCCACCGGCGCCAGTTTCTTGAACACCGTCTGGTCATCGCCGAACACCAGTTTGTGGCCCGTGGCGCTGTGCTGGAAGTGGTAGTGAATGCCTTCTTCTTCGCACAGGCGCTGGATGAAATGCAGGTCCGATTCGTCGTATTGCACGCAGTAAATGCGATCGGGGTAGATCGAGCCGGTCTGGAAGGCGTAGGCGTTGCCCTGGATGCCGTGTTCTTCGAGGACCTTGCCGATGATTTTCGGCACGCTGAGGTTCTGGAAGATCCGCTGGTTGATCCGGTGCGCCAGGTACGCCAGTTGCGGGCGCAGGGTCACGGAGTAGCGCGTCAGGCGCTTGCCGGAATCGCCTTGCGCGGCGCGGTAGATCAGGCCGTGGATGCCGCTGCCGTCGGGCGACAGTTGCAAAAAGGCCGGTTTGTGCAGCAGGGTGTCGAGGTCCAGCGACGGCTGCTCACTGACCAGCTCCACCTCGAACACAAAAGGCTGGCTGATGGCTTCCCGGCCGGTCAGGTTAAACACCTGAAAGTCGGCGGAAAGACCTTCGATGGTCAGGGCAAAGTGGGTTTCATTGGCCGGCGCGAACATCCCTTGTTCCTCGTGCTGTACAGCGGCGTTCGTCGACGCCCGCAAAGCGGGTCAACGTACGCGAAATTCTGGAGGGGCGTAAACAACATCGACCAGCAGAGCTGGCCGATGCTTGTAACGATCAGCCGTAATTAAACGACTGGAGCACGCCAGTCATCGGAACCCGAAGTACCGGATACTTCGTGGGTCCAGGTGATTTTGCGGTAGGTGAACTGCACTTCTTCCAGGTGGGTGAAGTGCGAGTTGCCTGGATCCTGGCAGTTGTGCATTTTGTTGTTGATGGCGACGATGATCGCGTCTTCCAGTTTGGTGGTGTAGTAGTGCTCTTGGGTACCTTGAGCCGAAGTGCGGTACCACTGGATAACGATTTCGCTCATGCGCTCGCCGGAGGTCAGAGCAGCTTGCAGCAGTGGCGAAGCCTTGTCGTAGACCTTGGTGATGATCACTGGCTTGTGAACGCGCTGACCGGTTGGCTGACCGGATTGCGGGTCACGCGGGATGATCACGTCGTGGCTGAACGCCTGAACCATGACTTGGTCTTCGTGACCTTCCTGGTAGGTGTTGCCAACGGAGTCGGCGGTGAAGGCGCCGGCAGTGATCAGGCCTTGTTTTTCGCCGGTAACCGACATGTACGCTGGTGTTGCCATGGGAGGTGCTCCTTGCGGATAAAGTTAGGGTGCCCGGGAGGCGAAATCGCCCGGTGGGTGCCTGACTGTTATCAAGGAGCGTGCCAGCTTTTGCCACGTCCCCGGGAGCCGGGGACTTGACCGCTCTGGCTCGCGGTTTTGAGCGTTTTTTGATCAGCTCGGTAGCTCGAAGTGCGCAACTTCTTGCGCAGTATGGCCAATCGCCGCTTTTCACGCGGATCGGGTAATTGGAGTGAGGCATTCCTCGATCGAGCGTTGCTGGGTTTCGGCATACAGGCCCAACTCATCAATGGTCGAACGCCCCAAGGCCAACTCGAACGCCTGTCGATTGGAATGCTGCCCATAGTGCGTCTGCGCCGCATCCCCCAGGTTCGACTGAAAAATCCCTGCCGCACTGACGGGCAGGAAATCTTCGTACACCAGCGGTTCGGCTTTCACATAGCCGTCGCGTAATAACCCTTGCAGCGAAGCATCAGCGGGACGACTCGCCGCCAGCCCCTTATCTGTCAGGACATAACGGAAATACGCCAGTTCCTGCTCGCGCATGCCCTCGAGGCTGTCAGGGAATTCGCTGAAGTGCTGGGTCATCAGCGCGTTGTAACGTGAGGCGTTGGCTTCGTTGGGGAAATCGCCCAGTTCATCGCGTGCCGCGTTCAGCAGTCGGTCGTACAACGCACGGCCCTTGGGGGTCAGCGCTGCGCCACGTTGTTCGATTTCGCCGAAGCGGGCGCTGTGGCTGCCGCGGGTTTGCGTCTGGTCGGTGAAGGCGATCGGCTCGTCCAGCGCCTTGAAACTGGTCTGACGCAACAGGATCGGATGCTGCCGGCGCGGAGGGCCTTCGATCACCGCTTTGGGCGTGATGCCACGCAGCGGCATCTGCGCCTGGACGATGTCGATGTCCAGCGTGCGCGGGGTCAGGTGGTTGATGTGCGGTCCCTTGAACGCCACGACATCGGCGATCAAGCGATGCTGAGCGCAGAGGTTCTGGTATTGCGCGGCGGTGACGGTGGCGCTGTGGTGCCAGCGAAACGTCTCCAGCGCTTGCAGGACAAATTCCCCGGCCTCGGAATCATTCAGACCGCCAGCCGATTCGGCCTGTTCGATCAACCTTAGCGCCGATGGCGTAAAGATCGAACGCTTATCCAGCACCGATTCAGCAAAGGTCCGCAGCTCGGGGTCTTCAATCAATTCCAGTCGCAGCAAGGAAGTGAACACCCGGAACGGGCTGACCTGCAGCGCATCTTCATGCACCGCACGAAACGCCGTGGAATGCACCGGCACCCCGGCAGGCGTCAGGTCGTAATAGCCCACCGGTTGCATGCCCATTACCGCAAACAGGCGGGCGAGGGTGGCGAGTTCGGTGGCGGTGCCGACGCGGATGGCGCCGTGGCGCTCCATGTCCAGCCGCTCGATTTCACCAGTGCTGTGCAGTTGACTGGCGATTTGCGGCTCGCGTGCCAGCACGTCGCGGTTGGTCTGTTCCACCAATTCCATCAACGCGCCGTACAGCGGCACTTCTTCGCGGTACATGTCGGACATCGCTTGGGAGAAGCGTTGACGGATCAGGTCGGGACTGACGAAAGGCTGCACGGTCATGAAAAAAATTCCTGGCACGGTCACGTTAAGGATGTCGGAAAAGATCGCAGCCTTCGCTGACGCGGGCAAACGAAGAATCCTACGAACTTCATTCTGCCAACGACTGACCGTTTACCTGTCCTGGCGCGAATTTTCCCCCAGAAACTCCCGATACAGACGTGCCGTGTTCGACGGCTGTTCAACCATCGGCATATGGCCGACGCCCTCCCAGACATCGACCCGCAGATTGCTGATGCCTTTGCTCCACACCGGCACGCTGCTGACGTCGATCAACCGGTCCTTGCGGCCCCAGAGCAACAGCGCCGGGCATTTGATGTCCGGCAGTTTCGGCTCCATCGGCGGGCTGGCGCGAAAATCCCGGAAAATCTCTTCCAGTTCGTCGCGGTTTTGTTCGTAACGCTGGGCAATGGCGTCAAGCACCAAACCGGGCACCCACGGTGGTGAGGCCATGGTCATCGCATAGAAGCGTCGGAATTCTTCCCGGGAATTGATCAGGAACGGATTGTGCCCACGGGCCAGGTGGCGCTCCATGTCGCTGGCCTCGGGCGCAGTGACGCCGGCCGGATCGATCAGCGCCACCGACGCGATGCGGTCCGGGTAGGTCGCCGCCAGCCACGCGGCGATGTAGCCGCCCATGGAGTTGCCGATCACGTGGACTTTCTCGACCCCGCAGACGTCGAGCAACTGGATCATGCGCTTGGCCTGCACCGGAATATCGTAGCCACCGCCGGCCTTGAAGCCGGTTTCGCCGTGGCCGGCCAGGTCCGGGATGATTACCCGGTACTGCCCGACAAAATGCCGGGCGAAGCGCAGCCACAGGTTCTTTTCGGCACTGTAGCCGTGCAGCATCAATATGCTGCTCGACGCTTCATAAGGCCCGCCTTGCCAGGTCGACACGGACATTTCGGCGATCGGCACTTCAATCTTGTGCAACCGGTACAGCCGGGCCTCCAGGGCCGCGCTCAGATCGTAAAGCCAGTGGCCGACCGCCGGGTAACTCAACCAGCTCCAGGCCACGAAAACCGCGAGGGCGACAAACAGCAAAAGCATCGTGGGTCTTCCTTGTTCAAGACAGAATGTGGTCGGCCGGTTTCAGCGCCCGGGTCAACCGGTGATAGCTGAAACTGAAGCCGGGAAACATCGCGATCACATGACCGCTCCTGCTTTGATACCAACTGTGGCAGCCGCCGGTTTTCCAGACCGTGCGCTCCATTTCTCGGTGAATCATCTGAGTGTAGGTACGTTCTGCTTCGGGGCGAACTTCGATGCTGCGCAGACCTTTGGCCTGCACGGTGCGGATACAGTCGAGGATGTAGTTCATCTGCGATTCGATGATGAACAGCGCCGAGGTGTGGCCGATGCCGGTGTTCGGCCCGGTGACGATAAACAGGTTGGGGAAGTCCGGCAGACTGGTGCCGAGGTAGGCGCGCGGGTACTGCGTCCAGACGTCGCGCAGTTGTACGGCGTTTTTTCCGCTGACCGGGTAGGAAATCACGCCGTCGGTGGCGTCGTAACCGGTCGACCAGACGATCAGATCGACATCGATGTGCTGACCGTCCGTGGTGACGATGCCGGTTTCATCGAGGCTGGCGATGCCTTGTTCGCGGCTGTGCAATGTGACGTTGGGCCGGGTCAGCGCCGGGTAATAGGTGCTGGAGACCAATACCCGTTTGCAGCCGATGGTGAAGTCCGGTGTGAGTTTTTTCCGCAGCTCGGGGTCAGTCACCTGGCGTTTGAGAAACTTCAGGGCCTGGCGCTGCACCATATGAATCGCCGGTTTCGAGTATTTGAAGGCGATCACCCGGGTTTCGAATTGCCAGTAGATCATCCAGCGCAGCAGTTTGTAGGCCGGTTTCAGACCCAGCAGCCAGCGCTGGAATCGACCGAACGTACGATCGGCCCGGGGCAGCACCCAATGCGCTGTGCGCTGAAACACATGCAACTGGGCGACCTTCGGTGCAATGGCCGGAATCACCTGAGCCGCACTGGCACCGCTGCCGACAATCGCCACGCGTTTACCGTGATAGTCGTAGCCGTGATCCCAATTGTTCGTATGAAAGGTCTTGCCCTGAAAGCGATCCTGGCCGGGGAAGTGTGGGATAACCGGTTGGCTCAGCGGCCCGGTGGCATTGATCAGGAACTGCGCATAAAAAATGCCTTTGGTGCCGGTGTGTACGGCCCAGCGTTTTTCTCCGTCGTCCCATTCGACGCGCTCGACGTTGGCCTCCAGCTCCACCCGATCACGCAGGCCGAAGCGCTCGACCACATAGTCGGTGTAGCGGTGCAGTTCGGCCTGTTCGGCGAACATCTGGGTCCAGCGATAAGGCGCAAACGACAGGGAATACAGCGGCGACGGCACATCCACCGCCGCGCCGGGATAGGTGTTCTGGCACCAGGTGCCGCCGAAAAAGTCCCGGCGTTCCAGCAAGCGAAAGTCGTCGATACCGGCCTTGAGCAGATTGACCGCCGCGCACTGGCCGCCAAAACCGCTGCCGATGATCAACACCTGGTAGGTTTGCATGGGCCTCCTTCTTAGAGCCTTTTTTCCATTTTCTTCCTTTCATGTATAGCCAATCATTTGCCCGCCGTGTGGTGCTGATGACGGAGTATTCGGCCCGCTGGCCGGTGATGGCTATTTAACGTTGCACTGATAGACTCCAAGTACATCCGGTCTGCGGTCTGCGCAGTGCCGTCGAGTGGTCGAGGCCCCTATGGGAAGAACGGGAGGAAAGGGACTTTCACTGGCCAGGAGGCTCTATACATCGCGAATCCTCGGGCTGGTCCTGGGGCTTTTGTGCGTGAGCGTCGCAATGTATCCACTCGATCCGCCGGCCTGGGGCTGGGCGCTGATGCTGTTCAACGGCCTGGTCTGGCCGCACCTTGCGTATCAATGGGCCCGCCGGGCCAGGGTTCCCTACCACGCCGAGCACCGCAATCTGTTGATCGATGCCTTTCTCGGTGGCTTCTGGGTCGCCGCCATGCACTTCAATCCCTTGCCCAGTGCCACGACCATTTCGATGATGGCGATGAACAACGTTGCCATTGGCGGCCTGCGTTTTCTGCTGGCCGGGGCGGCGTCGCAACTGCTGGGCGTGGGTGTCGGGCTGGTGGTATTTGCCCCCGCGTTCGTCCCGATGACCACGCCGGCACAACTCTATGCCTGTCTGCCGTTGCTGATGCTGTATCCGTTGGCGCTGGGCTGGATCTGCTTTCGCCAGGCCTACACCCTCGGCCTGCATAAACGCGAATTGCTGGCCCTGAGCCGCACCGACAGCCTCACCGGTCTGCTCAATCACGGTGCCTGGAAGGATCAACTGGAAGTCGAGTTTCAACGCTGCAAACGCCAGCAGACCGGCGCCGCGATTGCGCTGATCGACATCGACCACTTCAAGGCGATCAACGACACCTACGGTCATGTGGCCGGCGATATCGTCCTGCGCCAGCTGAGCAAGATGCTCAAGCAGAATCTGCGCATGGCGGATGTGGCGGGGCGCTACGGCGGTGACGAATTTTGCGTGATCCTGCCGGACTTGCCGCTGTTCAACGCGGCGCAGGCGATGGAAGCCTTGCGTGAGCGTTTTTCCTTTCTGGTGTACGAACAGAACCCGGCGCTGAAAGTCAGCCTGAGCATCGGTCTGGCGGCGCTCGATCCGGTACACGGCGATGCGACACGCTGGCTCGATGACGCCGATCAGGCACTGTATGAAGCCAAGGCCGGCGGGCGTAACCGGGTGATTTGCTGCAGCGATAACAAGCCACGACGAGAAGTGCTCGGTTCGGTCTGAGCGGAACGGGTGTCGCATCCGGTATAGAGCCATGGGGCGATGTCAGGTACGGTTCAGTACCCGACACGAAACAAGGATTGATTCATGGCGTTCAAATTCCCTCGTTCCCTGCTGGCCGGCCTGTCCCTCACTTTTGCCACCTCCGGTGTCTTTGCCGAACCGCACAAACAGGTGCTGGCCGACGCCGAGCAATACAAGCCCGAAGCCCTGAAACTGCTTGAACGGCTGGTCAATATCGACTCCGGTTCCGGCTATGAGCCGGGGCTCAAGCAAGTCAGCGACATCGCCATCGATGAGCTGAAAAAGCTCGGCGCCACCATCGAACGGGTGCCCAACACCCCGGAAAAAACCCACCACGTGCTCGCCACGCTCAAAGGCACCGGCAAGGCAAAAATCCTCCTGATGGCGCACATGGACACGGTATTCAAGGAAGGCTCCGCCGCTGAGCGACCGTTTCACATCAAGGACGGCCGCGCCTACGGGCCGGGGGTGATGGATGACAAGGGCGGGATCGTCGCCGGCATCTACGCGCTGAAAATTCTGAAGAACCTCGACTTCAAGGACTATGCGCAAATCACTTTCCTGCTCGATGCCAGCGAAGAAACCGGCTCGGACGTCGCCACCGACCTGATCAAGAAAACCGCCAAACGCCACGACGTCACCCTCAACCTCGAACCGGGCCGCCCGGCCGATGGTCTGGTGGTGTGGCGCAAGGGCAGCGCCACTGCACTGATCGAGGTCAAGGGCAAAGCCGCCCACGCCGGCGTCGCGCCGGAACTGGGGCGCAACGCGGCGATGGAGGCGGCGCACCAGATCCTGCAACTGGGCAAGCTCGGCGACGAAGCCAAGAAAACCACTATCAATTTCACCGTGCTCAAGGCCGGCGACCGCACCAACGTGATCCCGGATCAGGCCACGGCCAAGGCCGACGTGCGGGCGGCGGTGCCGGAAGAGTTCGACCGGATCGAGAAGGATCTGGCGCGGGTGTCCCAGGACAAACTGATTCCTGAGACCGAAGTGAAGACTTCATTGCAACGTGGCTTGCCAC
The DNA here is from genome assembly GCF_046487845.1 of Pseudomonas sp. PHC1. Classification (NCBI taxonomy): domain Bacteria; kingdom Pseudomonadati; phylum Pseudomonadota; class Gammaproteobacteria; order Pseudomonadales; family Pseudomonadaceae; genus Pseudomonas; species Pseudomonas sp. PHC1. The sequence goes on along the minus strand of NZ_JBJXHJ010000036.1, from coordinate 18,900 downwards.
CGATGCCGCAGACGGCGGAGTCGGATCGCTTGATGGCGATGGCGCAAGGGATTTACGGTGAGATTGGCCGCAAGTTGACCGAAGAAGGCAGCGGCGGGGCGGCGGACGCGAGCCTGTCGGCCGGGGTGGGCACGCCGACGCTGGACGGATTCGGGATTGTCGGCGGCAACATTCACACGCCGGAGGAATACGCGGAAGTGGAGAGCGTGGCGCCGCGGATTTATCTGTTGTCGCGGATGATTATGGAGTTGGCGAAACGGTAACGGCAGGCAGCGGTTTCGCGGCGGGCGCCATGCGAGTGAACTCGTGATGGCGTCGGGCCGCTCTGCCTCTTTGTAGCGTGGTGCGAGGTTACTCTTTGACGCTCATGTATTCCTTGGCCCAGAGGATGTATTCCTCAGGCTGGGTGTAGGTGTGGGTCAGTTCCGTGGCACTCAGGTCGGAGGCCTGGGTGAAGATCTGGCGTTGTTCGCGCAGGCTGTCGTAAGTCGCCTTGATCGCCGCGAAGTAGGCCCCGTGGCCGTCAATGGTCACGCGCACACCCAGTTCGGCCAGGCGTTTGTCGTCGCGCAGCGCCGGGTTGCCGTAGGTCACCAGCATCAGTGGGACGGTCAAGTGTTCGGCGATCTGCTCGAGTTGATCGAAATCCTGGATACCCACCATGCAGATGCCGTCGGCACCGGCAGCCTGGTATTGCTTGGTGCGGCTGATGATTTCCTGGTTCGGCAGAATACCGGCGTTGGTCCGCGCGATGATCGCCATTTCCGAATCGACCCGGGCTTCCAGGGCTGCGCGGATCTTGCCGACGCCTTCGGCGACGGTGATCAGGTCGGTGGATTTACGGCCGAACTGGGCCGGCAGCAGGGTGTCTTCGATGGTCAGCGCGGCGACACCGGCGCGTTCCAGTTCGACGATGGTGCGCATTACGTTCAGGGCGTTGCCGTAGCCGTGGTCGGCGTCGGCGATCACCGGCAATTGGGCGACACGGCCGATGCGGGTGGCCTGTTCAGCGAATTCGCTGAGGGTGATCAGGGCAAAGTCCGGAGCGCCCAGGACCTGCAACGAGGCGACCGAGCCGCCGAGAATCCCAACTTCAAAACCCAGGTCAGCGGCGATGCGGGCGGACATCGGATCGAACACCGAGGCGGTGTGATAGCACGTGTTGGAAGCCAGCAGCTGACGGAAATTACGGCGCAAATCTTGATGAGAAAGCCTGGTCATACGAGTTCCACCAATACAAAGGAATGGAAAGGCTTGAGCAAAGGTGTCAACGCCGAAGGTGAAAAGGCTATCACGCCAATGGGTCAAGGATCATGACGAATTAACGAGGAAGTTAACCAGGAAAATCCTGTTCAGGCGCTTGAACGACAGGCGTCTGCGCTCAGGCCGCCACCGCGTGCTGCTGTTTATTGGGCAGCGGCACCGCCCTCACCGAATTACCGGGCTGCAATTGCAGGCGCTTTGCAGTGAGGCGGTCGATCACCAGGCTGGTGCCGACCCGACGTCCCGCCGCGACGGTGATGCGGCAGTTTTCCAGACGCCGGTTGTGGATCAGCCACAGGGGCGCCTGATCGTCCGGCGTGCCTATGCTCAGGGTCAGTTCCAGGCTGTCGCGCACCGTGCGGATGCTGCGGATCGGCGCCTCGATCACCGGACCGCCGTCAAAAATGTCGATGTAGCCTTTATGGGCGAAACCCTCGGCCTGGAGAATTTTCAGGGCCGGCTCGGTGTTGGGGTGGGCCTGGCCGATCACGGCCTGGGCCTGTTCGGTGAGCAGGCAGGTGTACAGTGGCTGACGCGGCATCAGTTCGGCGATGAACGCCTTGTTGCCCAGTCCGGACAGGTGGTCGGCGTGACTGAAGTCCATCTGGAAGAAGTGTCGGCCCAGGCTGTCCCAGAACGGCGAGCAACCTTGTTCGTCGGCACTGCCGCGCAGTTCGGCGATCATCTTCTCGCCGAACAGGTGCGGGAATTCGGCGACAAACAGCAAACGCCCCAATGACAGCAGGCGGCCGTTGCTGCCGTGGCGCTGGTCATGGCGCAGGAACAGCGAGCACAGTTCCGATTGGCCGGTCAGTTCATTGTTGAGGAACAGCGTCGGAATCTGCCGCTGAATGCCCAGGTCCGGCGCCGAGCTGACGGTCAGCCCGACCCGATAGTTGTACCAAGGCTCGCGCAGGCCGACGGCCCCGGCCAGGGCGCTGACGCCGACCACCCGCTGCTCGTCGTCCTCAAGCACGAACAGGTAATCGGCATCGGCCCGCTCGACCTGCTCGGCGAACGCCCGTTGTGCCCAGCGTACGCGGTGGGCCAGGCGATCTTCGTTGGCGGGCAGGGTGGTGAACCCCGGCCCGGCCTGGTGCACGAGCGTCATCAACGCTGGCAGGTCGCTGACTTGGACCGGACGGACAATCATGCTGCAACTCCTTTTGCGCGCCTGCTCGGGCACTGTCGTTGGGTAGGGGCGCGGTTCACAGGGCGATGATCCGGATCGTGCCGCCAGCGCGGACGTTGAGCGCCGCGCACAGGGCCGGGTCGAGCGCCAGGGGCTGACCGGGCTGGTAATCCAGCTCGGCGACCACTGCCCGAAAGCCCTGCAGAGCCTCATTGCTCACCAGATAGCGACCGCGGGCATCGATCAGGGACTGCTCCTGAACCGTGGCTGTCTGGCTCTGCGCGATCGAACGGATGTTGGCGGTGCGTGCATACAAGGTCGGGCCGGCATCGAACAGATCGATGTAGCTGTTGGTTTCAAAACCCTCGCGCTCGAGGATGTCGAAGGCTTCCTGGCCGTCCGGGTGGATGCGGCCGATGCAGTCCTGCGCGGCCTTCGGCAGCATTGGCACGTAGATCGGGTATTGCGGCATCAGTTCGGCGAGAAACGTACGGCTCTGCAAACCGCACAGGCGTTCGGCCTCGACGTAGGGCAGGTCGAAGAAATGTTTGCCCAGCGCATCCCAGAACGGTGAATGCCCTTGCTCGTCGCTGTAACCGACGATTTCGGTGATCACCGCTTCGGCAAAACGCGGCGCGTGGGCGGCGATGAACAGCAGGCGTGCCCGCGACAGCAATTCGGAAAACGGCGTGCGCACCAGCGCCGCGTCGATGTGAAAACCGCGCAGCAGCGTATGCCCGCTCAGGTCGTGACACAGCGACAGCGCCGGCACGCCGTGCTCGATGTTCAGCTCCCGCGAGGCACTGGTGAAGTGACGGTTGCGCAGGCTGTAGAACGGTTCGTTGAACCCGGCGGTGGCGAGGATCTCCGAGCAGCCGACCAGTCGCCGGCTCTCCAGGTCTTCCAGTACGAAGAAGTAATTCTCCGGGCCCTGAGCCGTGGCATCGCTGTCGAACGAGGCACGGGACGCGGCGATTTTCTCGCCCAGGCGTTCGCTGTCGTCCGGCAGGGATGTGACGCCCACCAGGCTGTCGCGCGCCAGTTGTTGCAATTGAGGCAGGTCGGTTGGCTCGACTGGACGTAAGACCAGCATGGATGCACTCCTGTATCAAAAGGTTCGGCCCATTCGCCGAACCTGACTATCACTGTCGGTTTCCACGCGTTAAAGCGGCGGTCGCCTGATTTGTTGTCAGACGCCGCTCTTTTTCTTGTCAGCCATTGCTCGGGTCAGGCAGCGCGGTACTGGCGCCGAGCTTGTTCAGGAAGAACAGGTACACCAGACCCAGCGCAATCCAGATCAGGCCGAGTTTCTGGGCATCGACGCCCATGTTGTACATGATGGCCGCGACGATGCTGAAGCCGATCACCGGGCAGATCAGGTGGCGGATCACCTGGCCGGATTTCTGCCGGCGCCAGTAGTAATTGATCACGGTCAGGTGCAGCAGCATGAAGCCGCTCAGGGCGCCGAAGTTGACCAGCGAGGTCAGGGTGTCCACCGAATTGATGAACAGGTAGCAGATCACCAGCGACAGCACGGCCACCAGATAAATGCTCAGGTACGGTGTGTTGTGTTTCGGATGCACTTTGGCCAGCAACTTCGGCAGCTTGCCGTCGCGGGCCATGCCGAACAGCAGGCGCGAGACGGCGGCTTGTGACGTGATCGCCACCGCCACGCCCCAGGCCAGGGCCGTGGCCACGCCGGTCAAGGTGGCGAGCCAGCTGCCGGCAGCGATTTCGGCGATTTCATAGAACGCGGTGTCGGCGGACTTGAAGCCCATGCCCGCTGCCAGATCGGTGGCGATCCAGGTTTGCGCCACGAAAATCACACCCATCACCACCAGCGTGATCAACGCCGCTTTGCCGACGCTGCGGCCCGGATCGCCCTTGATTTCTTCGGCGAGGGTGGAGATCGCATCGAAGCCCAGGAACGACAGCACCGCAATCGACACCGCTTGCATCAGCAGGGCGAAGTTGAAGGTTTCCGGGTGATACAGCGGCGCCAGGGTCAACTGGCCGTTGCCGCCACCGTTGTGCAGGGCGTTCCAGGCGTAGAACAGGAAAATCCCCAGCACCACCAGTTGGGCGAGCAGGAACAGGATATTCATGCGGGCGGTGAAGGTAATGCCGCGCAGGTTGACGAAGGTCGCGCTGACCAGGAATGCCAGAATGAAGCCGACTTTCGGGATGTCCGGATACAAATGGTTGAGTGCCATCGCCGCGTACACGTACAGCAGCGGCGGAATCAGCAGATAGTCGAGCAGCATCAGCCAGCCGGCGATGAAACCGACATGTTGATTCAGGCCCCGCTGTGCGTAGGAATACACCGATCCGGCAATCGGAAAGGCTCGCGCCATGCTGCCGTAGCTCAGCGCGGTGAAGACCATCGCCACCATGCCGATGATGTACGCCAGAGGCACCATCCCCGGTGCCTCGGCGTTGACGTAGCCATACACGCCGAACGGGGCAATGGGGATCATGAAGATCATCCCGTACACCACCAGGTCGGTCAGTGTGAGGCTACGTTTCAGCTCCTGTTTGTAGCCGAACTCTTCTATTTCCATGAAGCGCAACTCCTTGTCAGCCAATCGGTCGTTTTCGTTGTTATATCGGTCTGTCGTTTACAGCGTCAGCAGTGGTTACAACAATCTTTACAGCAGGGGTGCCAGATAATCTGCCCAGCGGGTTACCGCGTCCGGGCTGCGCAGCAGGTCGTTGCGCACTTCGATCAATACCGAATCCAGGCCCCGGGCATCGCCGTGTACCGGCACGGTCATGTCCCCCAGCGGGTCGATTCTGTACGGCAGGTTGCCGGCGACTTTCAGCGGATGTCGTTCCAGACCGTCGAGCATCCGTTGGGCATAGGCCCGGGCCTGACCGAACAGCACGCCGACTTCCAGCTCGCGCGGCTGGCCGTAGTACACCGGGGTGAAGCTGTGAATCCCCACCACCCGGACCGGCCGACCTTCGGCCAGACGTGCATCGATCAGTTGTTGCAGCCGCGTGTGAAACGGCTTGAACAGGCACTGGCGACGATACTCGCGCGTGGCCTCATCGAGTTCGCGATTACCCGGCACCTGGTAGATCTCGCTTTGCGCCGGAATGCTGTCGGGTGCATGCCGGGGGCGGTTGAGGTCGATCAACAGGCGCGAATAGTTGGCGCTCAACAGGGTGGCGCCCAGTTGCTCCGACAGTTGCTCGGCCAGCGCCAGGGCGCCGATGTCCCAGGCAATGTGTTCACGCGCCGCGGTGTCCTCCAGGCCCAGATTGTTCAGGGCCTCGGGGATGTAGCGGCTGGCGTGTTCGCACACCAGAATCAGCGGGTGCGTCGAATCTTCACGGCTCAGGTTGTAGACCGGTCGGGTGTACAACCCAAGCTCGGCGGATTCAGTACAGGCGTGCATAGTGCTCACACAGGTCAGCGGGCGAGAGCTGTTCCGTCAGCGCCAGTTCCTCGGTTTTAAGGGCGAAAAAGGTTTCGAGCAACGCGCCTGGCAGCGCTTCGACCAGCGCTTCACTGCGACGCAGGCAATCCAGTGCCTGGGCCAGGGAGGCGGGCAGGGCAACGATGCCCCGGGTCTTGCGTTGTTCGTCGTTGAGTGAATCGGGGATTTCATCGGTGATCGCGTTCAGCGCCAGGCGCTGCTCGATGCCCAGGCGCCCGGCGATCAGCAGCGCGGCCATTGCCAGATGCGGCGAGGCGGTGGCGTCCATGGCGCGAAATTCCAGGTTGTACTGCGCTGCCACGGGTTTGCCGCCCAGGCTCACGGTCGGGCAGATGCGCAGCGCCGCTTCGCGGTTCTGCTGGCCCAGACACGCGTAGGACGCGCTCCAGTGGTGCGGCTGCAAGCGTTCATAGGACACCGGCGTCGGCGCGGTAAACGCGCACAGTGCCGGCAAGTAATGCAGCACGCCCGCCGCCCAGTGCTGGCCGAGGGTCGACAGACCATTGCTGGTGCCGGCGTCGTAGAGCATCGGCTGACCGGCCAGATCCAGCAGGCTGACGTGCAGGTGCACGCCGTTGCACACCGCGTCGGCGGCGGTCTTCGGCGCGAAGCTCAAGTCCAGGCCCATTTGCCGAGCGATTTCGCGGGTGATCTCGCGCACGTTCACCGCGCGATCCGCCGCCGCCACACCGAGGGCCGGGCGGCAGGTGATTTCGTATTGGTGCTTGCCGTATTCGGGCAGGAACATTTCCGGCTCGACGCCACCGGCGCGCAGCGCACTGAGCAGCCAGCCACCGAATTCGGCGCCCTGGCGCTGGGCTTCGAGCGAGAAGGCCAGATGTTCGGCAAACCCGGCGTGCAGGTTGAATTCGTGTTCGAACGCAGCGTTGACCTGCAAACCGAGCTCATCGCGATAGCGCTCGACCTCGTTGCGCAACAGGGTGCGCGGGCACGCCGCCCATGGCCGGCCATCCGTCTCGCGGATGTCGCCGTGGATGAAATCCAGCGCCGGCGCTGCGGCGTCCGGGCCGTTGCCGACGGTGACGCGGCTGGCCAGATCGGGAATCAGCCGCAGATCGCCATAAGCGCCCCACGGACTGGTCGAGGCAATGATGTCCTGCGGCGTTAGCGCACTGTTGGCAGGCACCCAGCCACAACCGGCGGCCTGATAGTGCTCCAGCTCATCGCTGGGAAACGAGCGGCCACGGGTGACGCCGATCAGGTCGGTGGTGACGATGGTGGTCATCGGCAACGGCGACAGGCGTGCGCTCATGACTGCATCTCCTGCAACCGTCCGAGCACGGTGTCGGTGTCGGTGATCCAGCAATAGCCCTTGATCGCGTTCAGGCAGGCGTCGTGGCGTGCATCGGTATAGGTCGCGCAGGCGTCTGCCACCAGTGTGACGAGATAGCCGCGGTCAGCGGCGTCGCGTACGGCCATGTCCACGCACTGGTCGGTGACGATCCCGGCGATGATCAGGTGACGGGTTTCGAGGTTGCGCAGCACGTAGTCGATGTTGGTCGAGTTGAAAACCCCGGACGAGGTCTTGGGCAGCACGATTTCGTTTTCCGCCGGGGTCAGTTCGGCGATGACCTGTGCCTGCGGGCTGCCCTTGGGCAAGTGCATGTCCGACAGTTTGTGATCCAGCGAGCGGTCGCGGCCGTCGGCAGTGAGGCTTTCGATCAGGGTGTGCAGCACGTTCTGCCGTGCGTCGCGAAAGGCGTTGAGCAGGCGAACCTGATTGGGTACCACTTGCGAGCGCGTACGGTTGAGGAAGTACGCGGCGTCCGGGCCTTCGAGGTGCGGGTCGAACTGCGGCTCGAGCCAGGCACGCTGCATGTCCACCAGCAACAGCGCGGTGTGGTCGATGACAAACGGCAGGTCCCGTGGCGAGCGATGGGGAAGGCTGAACATCCTTATTTATCCTCCAGCAAGTGGGTGTCGAAGTCGTTGCGCAGGGCATCGATGCCTTCCAGGCGATCGGCCAGGTCCGGGCAGCGCAGGGTCAGGCAGGCAATCAATGCCTCGACCTGGGCCAGCGCCGGGACCATGGTGTCGAACGGCGAGGCCGACTCCACCGGGGCGCTGATGATCATGTCGGCCAGTTCGCGCAGCGGCGAGGCATAGATGTCGGTGAACAGCACGACGCGAGCATTGTTGTTTTTCGCGGCGCTGGCCACGCGCAGGGCCTGGGTCTGATAGCGGCGATAGTCGAACACCAGCACCACGTCCTGGCGTTGCAGGTCGAACAGACGATCCGGCAGTTGCGCGTTGTCCTCCAGTGCAAAGCAGCCGGGACGCAGCAGGCGCAAATGATTGAGCAGGTAGGTTGCCATCAGACTGCTGAAGCGTCCGCCGAAGCAGTAGACCTGATGGCGGGTATCGAGCAGCCAGTCGGCGAGAATCCGCACGTCTTCCGGTTGGGTCAGGGCCTGGGTTTCGGCCAGCAGGCTATGGCTGTGAGCCAGGTAATGGCTCCAGGCATCGTCCTTGTTCTGCTGCGAGCGCGGTTGTAACAGAGTGCGCGGCGAGCGCAGGCGATGGTCCATGTCGCTGAGCAGGGCGTCCTGGAATTCGGCGTAACCGCCGAAACCGAGCTTTTTCACCAGCCGCACGATGGTCGGATCGCTGACGCCGGCATGTTCGGCCAGGCGCGCCATCGGGCCAAGCCCGTTGCGTGGATACTGATCGAGCAAGGCGCGAACGACTTTGCGCTCCGACGGCGTCAGGTCAAGGCCAGGGTCGGTGATCAGGTCTCTGAGAGGGGGCATCCGGGCTCCTGCTGGATGAGGTGTTGAATTCGTTTCACAATCCGTTAAAACAGTATTTATGTAACTGACGCTACATGTCTAGCGAATTTTTTGGCGTTTAAACCAAGCCCCAAAATGGGGCGAGATGCCCGTAACGCAAGGGTTACACCGATGTCGATCAGTCTTGTAGTCCATTGCCCATAGTGGTGTCAGACATTGCCGCTTTCACCTGTTCAGGTTGCTCAACCGACTTGCCCCGAGCCTCCCGGTTTACGGCACAATCAACGCTACATCGGCGACTTCGCCGATGATCGTCCTGTCTTCCAGCCGAGTGACTCCCGTGCAGACCACCCGTTTGACATTGATCTGCCATGCCAGAACCGTCGCACAAAAATTGGCGTGTTTTCCTACGAATGAACCTGTTGAAGAAACGGCGCTGGCGTCCTGCTCGCTGACTTCGCGTTTCGACACGGCATGCCGTCTGATTTGTGGCCCGGAACTGCGTACTCGTCAGACGGCGGCGTGGTTTGGCCATGAAGCGCACATCGATCAGGCCCTGCGTGATTGCGACTGGGGACGGTGGCAAGGTCAGTCGATCAAAGACTTGCAACGGAACGAACCCGAGGCCTTGCAAGCCTGGCTCGACGATCCGCACGCCGCCCCCCATGGCGGTGAGTCAGTGGCGCAACTGCGTGAACGGGTGGCGGCGTGGCTCGTTGCACTGCAAACCACGCCGGGGCACGTGGTGGCGGTCACTCATCCGTTCGTGATGCGCGCTGCATTGATGCAGGTCGTGCAGGGCGAGGCGTTTCACAGTATCGACGTCGAGCCGCTGGCGGCTATCGATCTGCGATTTGCCGGGCGCTGGCGGCTACGCTTGTCCGGCATGAGCCTGGAAGGAGCAGAGTAATGAAGCGATTGCTGGTGATCGGCATCGGTGCCGGCAACCCGGACTACATCACGATGCAGGCGGTGAAGGCGCTGAATCGGGTGGACGTGTTTTTCCTGATGGACAAGGGCCGGAACAAGGACAAGCTGATCGACCTGCGGCGGGAGATCTGCGAGCGCTACATCACCGATCGTACCTACCGTTTCGCCGAAGCCCACAGCCCGGAGCGCGAGCGCGGCGATACGGACTACGGCGCCAGCGTCGATGAACTGAACCGCGCCAAGCAGCAAACCTTCGAACGGCTGATCAATGACGAATTGGCTGACGGGCAGTGCGGCGGTTTTCTGGTATGGGGCGATCCGGCGTTGTACGACAGCACCATTCGCATCCTGCAGGCGATTCTGGCCTCGGGGCGATGTGCGTTTGAATTCGAAGTCATTCCGGGCATCACCAGCGTTCAGGCCTTGGCGGCACAGCACAAGGTGCCGCTGAACAGCATCGGCCGCTCGATTGAGATCACCACCGGCCGACGTTTGGCGGCGGGGCAGGTGAGTGACACGGACAGTCTGGTGGTGATGCTCGACGCGGACGATTCCTACCATCGGGTGGCGGATCAGGAGACCGAGATTTACTGGGGCGCCTACCTTGGCACGCCGGATGAAATCCTCATCAGTGGCAAGCTCAGCGACGTTGCCGATGAGATCGAGCGGGTACGCAAGGCTGCGCGGGCCGAGCATGGCTGGATCATGGACACCTATCTGTTGCGCAAGCCTTGATCTCTCGACCAAAGCGCTCGCGATACACCAACGGCGGCACCCCGACCACGCTGCGAAACGCCACACGAAAGCTTTCCACCGAGCGGTAGCCACAGCGCAGGGCGATCTGCTCGGTGTTTAGCGGCGTGCTTTCCAGCAACTCCCGGGCCCGGGCCAGACGCTCGTGTTGCAGCCACGCCTTGGGTGACTGGCCGCTGGCTTCGGTAAATTTGCGCAGGAAGGTGCGTTCGCTCATCGCCGCTTCGCTGGCCAGAGCGCGCACTTCCAGCGGTTCGTGCAGGCGCTCGCGAGCCCACTGCATCACGCGCGACAGGTCACTTCGCGGCGTCGGGCTGACCGGTGTCGGAATGAATTGCGCCTGGCCGCCGGTACGCTGCGGCGACATCACCAGCCGCCGCGCCACCGCGTTGGCGATCTGGGTGCCGAAGTCCCGCGCCACCAGATGCAGGCAGGCGTCGATCCCGGCTGCGCTGCCGGCCGAGGTAATCAATTGGCCGGAATCCACGTAAAGCACATCCGGATCGACATCGATGGCCGGGAAGTGCTCGGCCAGCTCCGAGGTGTAGCGCCAGTGGGTGGTAGCGCCGTGCCCGTCGAGCAGGCCGCTGGCGGCCAGAACAAACACGCCCGAGCAGATCGATAACAGCCGTGCGCCGCGCCCATGGGCAGCACGCAATGCGTCAAGCAAGGCATCCGGCACCGGCGCATTGCGGTCGCGCCAGCCGGGAATGATGATGGTGCGCGCATCCGCCAACAGTTCCAGCCCACCGTCCGCCAGCACCTGAATCCCGCCCATGGCGCGCATCGGGCCTTGGTCGACGGCGGCGATGCAGTGCTCGTACCACGGAAAATCGAACTCCGGCCGGGCCAGGCCGAAGATCTCCACGGCGATGCCGAACTCAAAGGTGCAGAGGCCGTCGTAAGCCAGAATCGCTACCAATCCAGGTGAGTCAGGCATTTGGCGGAAAATTCCCGGTGAGTGTCTTGTGCGCCACTGTAGCGGCAAGCGGCGGCTCGATAAAGTCTGTTCATCCCACAGACAAAGGAGTGATTCAACATGCCCAGCCTGGTTCGCGAGATTCCTGCCGCCCCTTCGGCCATTGCCCTGATGCATTTCAGCAACCGTCTGACTTTCGAAACCGATTGCTCCGACGTCTTCAGCAGCCAGCAGGCCGGCGAGATCGATTTCGTGCTGGTGGACGTGCGCGGGCCGCTGGCTTTCGCGCGCGGTCATGTGCCGGGGGCGATCAATATTCCGGGGCGTTTGCTCACGGCGGAGGGGCTGGTGGACTACTCGAAAAACACGCTTTTCGTGGTTTATTGCGCCGGTCCCCACTGCAATGGCGCCAACAAGGCCGCGGTCAAGCTGGCGGCGCTGGGTTATCCGGTCAAGGAGATGATCGGCGGAGTGACGGGGTGGCTGGATGAAGGTTTTCAGTTGAGTGTTGCGGCACCGCGCGTCGCCATTGAACCGATCGCTTGCGATTGCTGATTGCCGGAGAGTTGCCGCTTCGGCGGCATCTTTTGTCGGCTTTGTCCTACAACCCTTGCACCGCTCTGACGCACATTTTTCCCTGGTGATGGCACTCGCCGATTTTCTGTAAGTATTTGTCGCTTAAACACAATTTGCCCCGTGCGCGCCACCATAGACTGCCGGCCACTTCGGTTTTTTTGCGCTGCACAGCCCAAGGCCGAACCTGACAATCGAAAGCTGCCAATAAAAGCCTCCGCACACGGGAGTAATAAATGAAAAAGCTGGTTATGTTCGGTGCCCTGGCACTGTCGATGTTGTCCCTGACCGCCGTGGCCGAAGACGCCAAACCGATCCGTATCGGTATCGAAGCCGGTTACCCGCCCTTCTCGATGAAAACCCCTGACGGCAAACTGGCCGGTTTCGACGTGGACATCGGCGACGCGCTGTGTGAGCAGATGAAAGTCAAATGCACCTGGGTCGAGCAAGAGTTCGACGGCCTGATCCCGGCGCTGAAAGTGAAGAAGATCGACGCGATCCTGTCCTCGATGACCATCACTGACGACCGCAAGAAAAACGTCGATTTCACCATCAAGTACTACCACACCCCGGCGCGCTTCGTGATGAAGGCTGGCTCCGGCGTGAAAGACCCGCTGGTCGAGCTCAAAGGCAAGAAAGTCGGCGTGCTGCGCGCCAGTACCCACGACCGCTACGCCACCGAAGTGCTGGTACCGGCCGGGATCGAACTGGTGCGTTACGGCTCGCAGCAGGAAGCCAACCTGGACATGGTTTCCGGTCGTATCGACGCGATGCTGGCCGACTCGGTCAACCTGAGCGACGGCTTCCTGAAAACCGACGCCGGCAAAGGCTTCGAATTCGTCGGCCCGACCTACGAAGACGCCAAGTACTTCGGCGGTGGCGCCGGTATTGCGGTGCGTAAAGGCGATACCGAGCTGGCGGAGAAATTCAATGCTGCCATCAACGAAATCCGCGCCAACGGCAAGTACAAGCAAGTGCAGGACAAGTACTTTGACTTTGACGTGTACGGCCATTAATACGCCGTAGAAAAAGTGGCCCCGTTTGCGCGGTGGCCACTTTTTTTTCGCCCGTGATTTATCCTGTCAGCACATTTCAATGCGGTCACTGCGTTGGCAGTGACCACTGAATTTCCGGAGTTCTCCATGCAACGCATCGACCATCTTCTGCCCTGGAGCCACCTGGGCAGCGAACGCTCCCTGAGTGTGTTCCGTTATGGCGCCGGCCCGCGCAAGGTCTACATCCAGGCCAGCCTGCACGCCGATGAACTGCCGGGCATGCGCACCGCATGGGAACTGAAAAAGCGCCTGACCGAGCTGGAAAGCAACGGCCATTTGCGAGGCGTGATCGAACTGGTGCCGGTGGCCAACCCGATCGGCCTCGACCAGCACCTGCAAGGCAGCCACATGGGGCGTTTCGAGCTGGGCAGCGGCAAGAACTTCAACCGCGCCTTCGTCGAACTCAGCGCACCGGTGGCCGAGCGCATCGGGGATCAGTTGGGCGGTGATGCCGAAGCCAACATTGCGTTGATCCGCCAGACCATGGGTCAGGTACTCGACGAACTGCCGGCTCCGGCGTCGCAACTGGAAGCGCTGCACCGTCTGTTGCTGCGCCACGCCTGTGAGGCCGACATCACCCTCGATCTGCATTGCGATTTTGACGCGGCGATTCATCTCTACGCCTTGCCGCAGCACTGGTCGCGGTGGCAATCCCTCGCTGCACGCCTGAAGGCTGGCGTGGCGCTGCTGTGTGAAGACTCCGGCGGAAGTTCGTTCGACGAATCCTGCTCCTCGCCATGGTTGCGACTGGCCCGGGTCTTCCCGAACGCGGCAATTCCACCGGCCAACCTCGCCACAACCCTGGAGTTGGGCAGCATGGGCGACACCCGCGTCGATCAGGCCCAGGCCAATTGCGAAGCCATTCTGGGCTTTCTCGCCGAGCAGGGCTTCATCAGCGGCGAATGGCCGAAGGCGCCGGAAGAATGCTGCGAAGGCATGCCGTTCGAAGGCACCGAGTACCTGTTCGCACCGCATCATGGCGTGGTGAGTTTCCTTCGCGATGCCGGTGAATGGGTCGAGCGCGGCGATGCGCTGTTCGAAGTGGTCAACCCGTTGAATGACCGCGTAACCACTGTGCGCGCCGGCACCAGCGGCGTGCTGTTCGCCGTCGATCGCGGCCGCTACACCCAGCCGGGCATCTGGCAGGCGAAAGTGGCGGGGCGCGAGCCGATCAGGGCGGGCAAGCTGATCAACGACTGACCCCCCATCATCCGGATCACAGTGTTAGGCTCTGCCCCGAACCCTGCACGGTGTGAAGGAAGGCTTATGTTGAAGGTGTTTGCGCTGTTGACGCTGCTGGCGTCCACGGCTGTCCAGGCTCAGACCTCGCTGCAAAACGATCTGCCGCTCAACTACCTGGCCCAGGTGCACCCGGACGCCGAACAGCGTCCGCTGGTGATTTTCCTGCATGGCTACGGCAGCAACGAAGCAGACTTGATCGGTATGAAATTTCAGCTGCCCAAGCAGCACAACTACCTGTCGGTGCAGGCTCCGATGGCGTTGGGGGAAGGGCGTTTCCAGTGGTTTCGCAAGAAAGGCGAAGGGGCCTACAACGGCGAGACTGATGATCTGAAGGCCAGCAGCCAGAAACTGCGGGCCTTTATCGCTGCGGCGGCGCAGAAATATCACGCGCAACCGGAAAAGGTGTACCTGATCGGTTTCAGTCAGGGCGCGATGATGACTTACGAGGTCGGGTTGCGGCAGCCGGCGGTAGTGGGTGGCATTGCGGCGTTGAGCGGGCGGGTGTTGCCGGTGCTCAAGAGCGAGCTGAAGTCAGAGCAACAGCATCCGCCGCTGGAGATCTTCATCGGCCATGGCACGGCGGATGACCGGGTGCCGTACAGCGGTGGCACCGAGGCCGATGCGTTGTTGCAGAAGCTGTCGTACAAGCCGCAATTTCAGGCCTACCCCGGTGTCGGCCACAGCATCAGTGCGGCCGAGCTTCGGGATTTGAACGACTGGTTGCAGCGACTCAATCCCTGAGGATCACTTTTCCTTGAGGATGGTCTTCACCAATGCCTCGTGACCGCTCTTGTCGCTGGCCCGGGAAATCACCTGGACCAGCGCCATGCGCGTGCCGGAACCGGCCAGCAATGTGGTGTTGAGGGTCTGGCCGCCGCCCTGGGTAGCCGTGCTGTCGACCTGACGCAGGCCCAGGCCATTACCTTTCTGGGTCAGGCTTTTTTCGCTGAGCTTGTTGAAGTCCGGCAGCGCCTTGCGCTGGGCGTCGATGAAATCCGACACCGTGCCGTCAAGGAACGCACTGTCGTTGTCTTTGACGTTGTTGCCTTCGGGAATCTGGTTTTCGGCGGCGATGACCACGGTCTTTGTCGTCTGGTTGGTGTACATCGTGCCCTTGGCACCGGTCGGGCCGGCGGGCAACGGGTCGGCGACAAAGCCTTTGGGCAGGACAAAACTGAATTTGCCTTCCAGCAGCGAGACTTTCTCGGTGACAGCCTTCTCCTTGGCCTTGGCCGCCTGAACATTGATGGCGCCGAAACCGGCCACCGCCGCCAGCAACAGGACGACGGCTTTCTTGTAAAGCAATGGCATTCGAATCTCCGAGGAGTGATGTCGCTTGGGGCTGCGATGATCCCATGGTGGGGTCAGTCGGCTCCAGTGCGGATCATCTGATATCCAGACTTATGGGGGACAGCCATTCTACCGTTTGTCTGAACTGACATTTCTGACAGGTGTGCGACATAGGGCGTTTTTCGTAAAAGATCCTGCAGGACCAAAATCTTGAGAGGAATCGGAAATGGCCAGTGAAAAAATTACCAATGTGAAGGTGGAGTACAAACGAGGCAACGAATATGAGCCCGAGGTATTAAAAGTTACGGGACTCGGCCCCGAAGACGGCCGGGGCGATATTGGACCGGGGCAAGTGTATTACCGGGACGCCAACCATTGGACTGCGTTTGCACGGTGTCAGGTTGGCGCCTATGACCATGGAGCCCCGGCCACGATCGAGGATGTTCATCAAACCAGCGATACTCCTCGAGGGGTTCGCGACGTTACGGTTGCGCTGGATAAAGACGGGCCGACCGGTAGATCCGCTTCAGATCCGCTGCCAGTCGATTTTCAATAACATTCCGGCCGTCTCGATAAGGTATCTGGGTCAATGGTCTCAGGTGCCTTTCACTGCCGGGCGAATTACAAGCTGTTTGGTAAATACCAGCATAGCCAGTGAAGTCGCCATCGCCATTGCAAACCCTGGCCAGCCAAATTTTGGCAAGGCAATTGCCAAGACCAGGCAAAACGCCGAAAACGAATACATCCCCGTGGCCGTCGCCCGCAGCAACGCGGCGGTAAACGCCGGGCCACGGGTCTGCTGGGAAAACACCGCCATCACGCTGCCCAGCACCGGGAACACCGCGAGCAGACCGCTCCAGCGCTCGCCGACGGTGCTGGCCAGCATCGTCACCACCAGCGTCAACGCTGCCCCGGCGATCATCCGCCAGACCAGTTTGTCTGACTTCGGCGCCGGACCGCTGACCACCGGTTGCACCTTGGGAAACAGATACGGCGCGGCAAGGAGGGCAGTCGCTGCGGCGGCGACCGAGAAGGGCAACGATGCCGGAATCAGGGACAGTATCAGCGCCAGCACGGCCCAGACCGATAAGGAAACCACTAATGCCAGCGGCCAGCTCGCCCGCTGCGCAACCTGCGCATAAGTGACACAAAACGCGATCATCGCGAACATGGCCGACAGCGCCGCCACCGCCGATTGTCCGGCGAACGCCGGGCCTTGCTCGATGGCGAGGAAAAACAGAATCGGCCCGACGACTACCGGTAACCCCGACAGCCACCCGGCGACGCTGGGCCCCCAGCGCTTGCCAGCGAGGGAAATCAGCAGCAGGAAACCGGGAATCAGCAGCAGTTTGAGCATCAGCACGCAGGTGTCTCCGTCGGGGTCGATGGGGGCCACGTTAGCATTGTGGTGAACGGATTGCTGCCGATGTATTCAAAAAATGTATACAAAACGATGGGTGTGATAGCGGGCTATGCTCTGAATATCAGGGTTTACCGGAGTCGATGCCGCGATGAGCAATACACCGAAGTTGTTGCGTGGATGCTGCGGTATCGGCTTGTGGGCCTTGTTGCTGACCCCCACTTGGGCCAACTGGCAGGACGCAGTACCCGGCGCTCAGATCATCGGCACAGGTGATTTCAGCGTGTTCGGTTTCGACGTCTACAACGCTCGGTTATGGAGTGCGGAGCGACCGCTGGCCGAGGGGCAACCCTTTGCCCTGGAGCTGATCTACCGGCGCTCCATTTCTCGCGATGACCTGGTAAAGGCCAGCGTCGATGAAATCAGGCGTCTGGCCGGGGCGTCCATCAGCCCGGCACAACTGGCTATGTGGCAAACCCAGATGCAGCAATCGTTCATTGATGTTCAGGCCGGCACGCGGATCACCGGGGTGTATCTGCCGGGCCAGGGCGCGCGGTTCTTTGTCGGCCAGCAATTGCAGCATGAAATCGATGACCCGCAGTTTGCCCGGGCATTTTTCGACATCTGGCTCGACCCGCGCACGCGCAGTCCCGAGCTGCGCGAGCAATTGCTCGGCAACGCCACACCCTGAGCGCAGCACATCGGCGCTTGGGCTCGCCGACTGAAACGTCTAAGCTGCGGCTTTCCGACTTGTTTCTGGATGTGTGCGTGAAATTCAGCTTGCCCAAAATCGCCACGGCGCCGTTCTGCCCGCCGGAAGTGGCCGGCAGTGTCCCGGTCGATCCCAACGCCTCGTTCTTCAAACGCGTATTGCGCTTTGCCGGCCCCGGTTTGCTGGTGTCGATCGGCTACATGGATCCGGGCAACTGGGCCACCGCCATCGAGGCCGGTTCGCGCTTCGGCTACAGCCTGTTGTTCGTGGTGTTGCTGGCGAGTCTGGCGGGCATGGTCGTGCAATGCCTGTGCTCGCGACTGGGCATCGCCACCGGGCGCGATCTGGCGCAGCTGTCCCGAGAACGCTACAGCACTGCAACGGCGCGGCTGCAATGGGTGCTGGCGGAAATTTCGATCATCGCCACCGACCTTGCGGAAGTACTTGGCTGCGCACTGGCGTTTCACCTGTTGCTGGGCTGTTCGCTGACGTTCGGCATCGCCCTGACGGCGTTCGATACGTTGCTGGTTCTGGCCCTGCAAAACCGCGGTTTCCGCCGGCTGGAAGCGATCATGCTGGTGCTGGTGGGCACCATCGGCGCGTGCTTCTTCGTTGAATTGCTGTTGATCAAACCGTACTGGCCGGACGTCGCCCAAGGCTTCAAACCGTCGCTATCGGCGATCAGCGATGCCGCGCCGTTGTACCTGGCCATCGGCATCCTTGGCGCCACGGTGATGCCGCACAACCTGTACCTGCACACCTCGATCGTGCAGACACGGCTGATTGGCAAGGATCTGGCCAGCAAGCAGGACGCGGTGAAGCTGGCGCGCATCGACACCATCGGTTCGCTGGCGCTGGCCTTGCTGGTCAACGCGGCGATCCTGATTCTCGCGGCGGCCGCCTTTCATCAGTCCGGGCATACCGACGTGGTCGACATCCAGGACGCCTACCACTTGCTCGACCCACTGGTGGGCGGCGCGTTGGCCAGTGTGCTGTTCGGCGTGGCGTTGCTGGCATCGGGACAGAGTTCGACCTTCACCGGCACCATCGCCGGGCAAGTGATCATGGAAGGCTATCTGAACCTGCGGATCCCTTGCTGGCAGCGGCGCCTGATCACCCGTGGGCTGGCGCTGATTCCGGCGTTCATCGGCGTGTGGCTGATGGGCGACGGCGCGGTGGGCAAACTGCTGGTGCTGAGCCAGGTGGTGTTGAGCCTGCAATTGCCGTTTGCGCTGTATCCGCTGATCCGCATGACCAACGACAAACAGCTGATGGGGTCGTTTGTGAATCGGTTGCCGACCAAGGTTCTCGCGTGGGGATTGTTTGTGGTGATCAGTGGGGCGAATGCCTGGCTGATTCTGCAGCTGGCCGCCTGATCGTTCAGGGCACAGGCAAAAAAATGGTTCTTCACGGATTGCCGGGAAAGTCGCTCTTGATCTTCATGAAAAAGAATTCGCTGTCCCGGTAGCCGTAGGCCA